>NZ_JBVKBW010000002.1:0-154596 GCF_055635295.1 Streptomyces sp. NPDC111520
TGGGTGATGGTGACCTTCGGCGCGGACTTGTCGGTGAACTGCGCGAGGTCCGGGCCCTGCACGCGCTCCTTGGCGTACTCCAGCGCGTTGAGGTAGCCGGTGGAGAGGGTGGAGATCGCCTTCGTGCCGACCATCATGCGGGCGAACTCGATGATGCGGAACATCTGGCGGATGCCGTCGTGCTTGTCGCCGATCAGCCAGCCCTTGGCGGGGTGCTTGTCGCCGAAGGTCATCTCGCAGGTGTTGGAGGCCTTCAGCCCCATCTTGTGCTCGACGTTCGTGGCGTAGACGCCGTTGCGCTCGCCCAGCTCGCCGGTCTCGAAGTCGAAGAGGTACTTCGGGACGAGGAAGAGGGACAGGCCCTTGGTGCCGGCGCCGGCGCCCTCGGGGCGGGCGAGGACGTAGTGGAGGATGTTCTCCTCCATGTCGTGCTCGCCGGAGGTGATGAAGCGCTTCACGCCCTCGATGTGCCAGGAGCCGTCCTCCTGCTCGACGGCCCTGGTGCGGCCGGCGCCCACGTCCGAGCCGGCGTCCGGCTCGGTGAGGACCATGGTGGAGCCCCAGGTCTTCTCGACGGCGATCGAGGCGATCTTCTTCTGGACCTCGTTGCCCTCCTCGAAGAGGATGCGGGCGAAGGCCGGGCCGGAGGAGTACATCCACAGGGCCGGGTTGGAGCCGAGGATCAGTTCCGCGTACGACCAGATCAGGGACGGCGGGGCGGTGGTGCCGCCGATGCCCTCGGGCAGGCCGAGGCGCCAGTACTCCGAGGCCATGAAGGCCTTGTAGCTCTTCTTGAAGGAGTCCGGCACCGGGGCGGTGCTGGTCGCCGGGTCGAAGACCGGCGGGTTGCGGTCGGCGTCCGCGAAGGAGTCGGCGAGCTCGTTCTCCGCGAGGCGCGCGACCTCGCCCAGGATGTCCTTGGCGGTCTCGACGTCCATCTCGGCGAACGGGCCGGTCCCGTACAGCTTGTCGCGTCCGAGGACCTCGAAGAGGTTGAACTCGATGTCGCGAAGGTTTGACTTGTAGTGGCCCATGGCGACGGCTCCGTCGGGGTCGGTCGGACGGCGGGAAGGGTGCGCAGTCCTCGCAGCTTTATCACTTACCAGTCGGTAATGATGCTACCCGCGGGTAATAAAAACAACCCCTATCCGGCCGGACGTGACGGAGGGCCTTCGACTTCTGGAGGAACGTCCGGCTCCTGGCGCCGTAGTTCGTCCAGGGCCCCTACGGCGGCCGCCGTGACCGGCACCGCCAGCAGCATCCCGAGGATGCCCGCGAGGCTCGCCCCCGCGGTGATCGCCAGCAGCACGACGGCCGGGTGCATCTGCACCGTGCGGCTCTGCACCATCGGCTGCAGCACGTGCCCCTCCAGCACCTGCACCGCCAGCACCACCCCCAGCGCCCAGACGCCGATCACCCACCCCCGGTCGGCGAGGGCGACGAGCACCGCCACCGCGCCCGAGATGAACGCCCCCAGGTACGGGATGTAGGCGCCGACGAAGACCAGCGCGGCCAGCCCCACCGCCCCCGGCACCCCCAGGATCAGCAGGCCGATGCCGATCAGCGTGGCGTCGATCAGCGCGATGACCGTCGTCCCCCGCATGAAGCCCTCGACGGCCCCGAAGGAGCGGCGCGCGATCCGCTCCAGCAGCGGCCCGGTGCGACCGGGTGCGGCGTCGCGCAGCAGGCCGGGGAAGCGGGCGCCGTCGCGCAGGAAGAAGAAGGTGAGCAGCAGTGCCAGCACGGCGGTCGCGATCACCTGGCCCACGATGCTGATCCCGGACACCACCCCGGAGGCCGCGCGGGCCCCGTACTTGGTGGCGAAGGACTTGAGGCTGTCGATGGTGTCGTTCAGCGAGGTCCCCGTGGCGCCCAGGCGCGGCAGCACCTTGCGGGCCACGTCCTTGAGCGAGGCCACGATCTCGTCGCCGGTGTCCAGCAGGCTGTGCACCACGACGTACCCCGCGCCGGCCACGAACAGCACCAGCACCACGCAGGTCAGCGCCGCGGCCAGCGACCGCTGCACCCGTGCGGCCCGCAGTCTCCGGTGGAGCGGGCCCAGCAGGGCGCTGCCCAGCAGGGCCAGCAGGACGGGCGTGACCACCGCCGCGAAGGTGACGACGAGCCAGACCGCGAGCGCGCCCACCCCGGCCACCAGGAGCACGACGCCGCACCACGCGGCCGTCCGTCGCGCGGAGGCCGGCAGAAGGGGCGCGTCCACCCGTCCAGCGGATCACGGGGGGTCCGCTGTCCGCATGCCGGAAAAGGCGAACGGGTGGCCCGCCGCGGTCGGATACGATATTGACGGTCCGTAGAGGAAATCCTCACCCACAGTAGCGACTTGGGAGCAGCCGGCAATGGCTCGACACCTCATCACCAGCGCCCTTCCGTACATCAACGGGATCAAGCACCTGGGCAACATGGTGGGGTCCATGCTCCCGGCCGACGTCTACTCCCGTTACCTGCGCCAGCGCGGCCACGAGGTCCTCTACATCTGCGCCACCGACGAGCACGGCACCCCGGCCGAGCTCGCCGCGCAGGAGGCCGGGCTCCCGGTCGCCGAGTTCTGCGCCCAGCAGCACGACGCGCAGAAGGCGGTCTACGACGGCTTCGCACTCTCCTTCGACTACTTCGGCCGCAGCTCCTCGCCGCAGAACCGGGAGATCACCCAGGCCATCGCCCGGGAGCTCAAGGAGAACGGCTTCATCGAGGAGCGCGCCATCCGCCAGGTCTACTCCCTGGACGACGAGCGCTTCCTGCCCGACCGCTACATCGTCGGCACCTGCCCGCACTGCGGCTACGACAAGGCGCGCGGCGACCAGTGCGAGAACTGCACCCGCGTCCTTGACCCGACCGACCTGATCGAGCCGCGCTCCGCGATCAGCGGCAGCAGCCGGCTGGAGGTCCGCGAGACCAAGCACCTCTTCCTGCTCCAGTCCAAGCTCTCCCACGAGGTCGAGGCCTGGGTCGACGAGCACGGCAAGGACTGGCCGACGCTCGCCTCCTCCATCGCCCGCAAGTGGCTGACCGAGGGCCTCCAGGACCGCGCGATCACCCGCGACCTGGACTGGGGCGTGCCGGTGCCGGCCGACACCTGGCCGGACCTGGCGGCCGAGGGCAAGGTCTTCTACGTCTGGTTCGACGCGCCGATCGAATACATCGGCGCCACCAAGGAGTGGTCGGACGCCGCCGCCGACGGCGAGCCGCGCGACTGGCGCTCCTGGTGGTACGACGTCGACACCGACGTCCGCTACACCGAGTTCATGGCCAAGGACAACGTCCCCTTCCACACCGTGATGTTCCCGGCCACCCTGCTGGGCACCCGCGACAAGTGGAAGAAGGTCGACTTCGTCAAGGCCTTCAACTGGCTCACCTACTACGGGGGCAAGTTCTCCACCTCGCAGCGGCGCGGCATCTTCACCGACGCGGCCCTGGGGATCCTGCCCGCCGACTACTGGCGCTACTTCCTGATCGCGAACGCGCCCGAGTCCGACGACACCTCCTTCACCTGGGAGCACTTCGCGGCCTCCGTCAACAAGGACCTCGCCGACACCCTCGGCAACTTCGTCAACCGGGTGCTGTCCTTCTCCCGCAAGCGCTTCGGCGACGAGGTGCCCGCGGGCAAGGAGGCCGGGGAGGCCGAGCGGCGCCTGGGCGAGCAGATCGCGGAGCTCCTCGCCGAGTACGAGCGGCACATGGAGGACCTGCAGTTCCGCAAGGCCGCGCAGGCACTGCGGGCCCTGTGGAGCGCCGGCAACTCCTACCTGGAGGAGAAGGCCCCCTGGCTGGAGATCAAGACGGACGCCGACGGCGCCGCCCTGACCCTGCGCACGGCCATGAACCTGATCCACCTCTACGCGGTCGTCTCCGAGCCCTTCATCCCGGCCACGGCCGCCGCGATGCGCGGTGCCTTCGCCCTGGCGGACGACACCGCGGTCTGGGTCACCCCCGAGGAGGCCCGCGCCCTGGCCGCCGTCCCGGCCGGGACGTCCTTCACCGTCCCGCCGGTGCTCTTCGCGAAGATCACCGAGGAGGACCTGGAGTCCTACCGCGAGCGCTTCGGCGGGGAGCCGGAGGCCGCCTGATGCCCACCGAGGCCAGGGACAGGTCCCCAGTGGTGCTGATCCTGGCGGTGGGCCTGACCCTGGTCCTGCTGGTGGCCGGGGTGATCGTCGCGGTCTCGCTGACCGGTTCGGGCGACCGCCGCTCCGGCGCGGCCCCGGACGCGGACGGCGCGTGCCGCGGCAGCAACGTCACGCTGGAGGCGGCCGCCCGGCGCTTCGGCCTGCGGCTGCCGGACGACCGGCGGGACGTGCACTACCTCGCGCAGGGCGGCGGGCTGTCCGGCGCGCACGAGCTCGAACTGAGCTTCCGTACGACGGCCGACGGCCTGGAGGGGTTCCTCTCCGGTTCCGGTTTCGGTGCGCTCGGCCCCGACGTCCAGGCGCTGCGCGTGGGCGAGCCCCCGGCCGACCCCTGCCGCCGCGCCGCCGGTGGCCTGGCGAACGCCCGCTACGCCGGCGACCACGTCCCCGCGGCGGCGGCGCACGGCGCCTACAGCCGCGGCGTCGCCGTCGACGACAGCGACCCCGCCCACCCGGTCGTCGCCCTCGTCGCCCTGGACGGCTGAGCGGGGCGGCCGCCCGACGTCCCGCCGGGCGCCTGCATGCACATGTGCATGCAGGCGTGCGACACTGTCCGTATGGTTGCTCTCCAGATCCGTGACGTGCCCGAGGAACTTCGCGACCGCCTTGCGGCCATAGCGGAGGAACGCGGCCAGTCGCTTCAGGCATACCTGTTCGACCTCGTGCGCGACGAGGTGCGACGCAGGGACAACCTGGCCGTCCTCGAGCGGTTCTCGCGGTCCGCGTACGGCACCCGGCTCGCCGAAGGCGACGTCATGGACGTGTTGCGTACGGCGAGGGCCGAGCGGGACGCGCAACTCGGTGTGCCGGGAGGCGACGAGTGATCGTCGTCGATGCCTCGGTCTTCGCCTTTTCGCTCCTGGACGAAGGCACGACCGGTGAGCGTTGCCGAAGCGCCCTGGCTGAGGACGACCGGTGGATCGCGCCACATCACTGGACGATCGAAGTGATGTCCGTGATACGGGGCAATCTGCTCGGCGGAAAGATCACGGCAGGTCATGCCGCGGACGCGGTGGAGGCACTCTGCGGGCTCGACCCCGTTGTCCCGATGACCCGCGTTCTGCTGCCCCGCGTCTGGGAACTCCGAGGCAACCTCACGGCGTACGACGCGGCGTACGTGGCCGCCGCGGAGGCGTACGGCTGCCCGCTCCTCACGACCGACGGGCGGATGGCCCGGGCTTCCGGCATCCGCTGCGCGGTCGAGGTCGTCGGCTGACGGGGACCGACCGGCCGGGCGGCACGGGACGCGGGCGGACGCGAGGGGCCCGGAACCGCATGGTTCCGGGCCCCTCGGCGTCACGACGTGGTGCGGGCCGTCAGGCCTTCTTCTCCGGGGGGAGCCGCAGCGCGAGGTGCAGCTCCTTCAGGCGGGCCTCGTCGACCTGGCTCGGGGCGCCCATGAGCAGGTCCTGGGCGTTCTGGTTGAGCGGGAAGGCGATGGTCTCGCGGATGTTGGGCTCGTCCGCGAGCAGCATGACCATGCGGTCGACGCCCGGGGCGATGCCGCCGTGCGGCGGGGCGCCGAAGTGGAAGGCGCGGAGCATGCCGCCGAACTCGTGCTCGACGGTGTCCCGGTCGTAGCCGGCGATCTCGAAGGCCTTGTACATGATCGCGGGCTCGTGGTTCCGGATGGCGCCGGAGGACAGCTCCACGCCGTTGCAGACGATGTCGTACTGCCAGGCCAGGATGTCCAGCGGGTCCTTGGTCTCCAGCGCCTCCAGGCCGCCCTGCGGCATGGAGAACGGGTTGTGGGAGAACTCGACCTGGCCGGTGTCCTCGTTCTTCTCGAACATCGGGAAGTCGACGATCCAGCAGAAGCGGAAGACGTCCTCCTCGAACTGGCCGGCCCGCTTCGCGGCCTCGACCCGGACGGCGCCCATGATCTTGGAGACCTCGTCGAACTCGCCCGCGCCGAAGAAGATCGCGTGGCCCGGCTTGGCGTCGACGGCCGCGAGCAGCGACTTGACGTCGTCCTCGGTGAGGAACTTGGCGATCGGGCCGGTGAGGGTGAGGTCGTCGCCGACCCGGACCCAGGCCAGGCCCTTGGCGCCCTGCTCGACGGCGTAGTCGCCGAGGTTGTCGAAGAACTTGCGCGGCTGCTCGGCGGTGTCCGGCACCGGCAGGGCCCGGACGTGCTTGCCGGCGAAGGCCTTGAAGCCGGAGTCGGCGAAGACCGCGGAGACGTCCACCAGTTCCAGGCGGGCACGCAGGTCGGGCTTGTCGTTGCCGTACTTGACCATCGACTCGCGGAACGGGATCCGCGGGAACGGGGAGGTCACGTGGCGGCCGCCGCCGAACTCCTCGAAGAGGTCGGTCATGACCTTCTCGATGACCTGGAAGACGTCCTCCTGCTCGACGAAGCTCATCTCGACGTCGAGCTGGTAGAACTCGCCGGGCGAGCGGTCGGCGCGGCTGTCCTCGTCGCGGAAGCAGGGCGCGATCTGGAAGTAGCGGTCGAAGCCCGCGATCATCAGCAGCTGCTTGAACTGCTGCGGGGCCTGCGGGAGCGCGTAGAAGGTACCGGGGTGCACGCGGGAGGGCACCAGGAAGTCGCGCGCGCCCTCGGGCGAGGTCGCGGACAGGATCGGGGTGGCCAGCTCGTTGAAGCCGAGCGCCGTCATCTCCCGCCGCAGGAAGCTGATGACCTGGGTGCGCAGCATGATGTTGCGGTGCATGCGGGCGCGGCGCAGGTCGAGGAAGCGGTTGGTGAGCCGCATCTCCTCGTTGGCGTTGTCCTCGGGGAAGACCGGGAACGGCAGCTGGTCGGCGGCGCCGAGCACCTCCAGCTCGGTGACCTCGACCTCGACCGCGCCGGTGGGCAGGTCGGGGTTGACGTTCTCCTCCGAACGGGCGACGACGCGGCCGTCGACGCGCAGCACGGACTCCTTGGACTGGTGGCTCAGTGCCTCGTACGCGGGCGTGCCCGGCCGGGCGACCAGCTGGACCACCCCGTAGTGGTCCCGGAGATCGACGAACAGGATGCCGCCCAGATCCCGGCGATTGTGCAGCCAACCACTCAGGCGCACTTCCGCGTCTACGTCGGTGGCGCGCAGCTCACCGCAGGTGTGGGACCGGTACCGATGCATCGTTCATCCAAGTCGTCTGAAGTTCGGGGATGAGGCCTCCCCAGTCTACGGGGGTACGCGCGCCCGACCCCATTCGGATGAAAGCCGCGAAAAACCATAAACTATGCGAATGCGCATCGAGGACGTGCTGGCCTCGCTCGGCACGGGTGTCTGGCGCTGGGACAGCGCCACGGACATGGTGGAGCTCGACGCCGTGTGCGCCGGGCTGCTCGGACTTCCGCCCCGGCCGCAGAGGGTCCACTCGGGCGTGACCCGGGCCCGTTACCACGCCTCCGACTACGTGGACATGTCGGCGGCGGTCGCCCTGGCGGTGGCCGAGGGCACCTCCTCGGAGTCCTCGCTGCGCGTGGTCCGCGAGGACGGACGGGTCGTCCGCACGGTCGTGATGCGCACCTTCGGGCTCCCCTCCGCGGACGGCCGGCCGCAGGAGATCGTCGGGACGCTGCAGGAGGCGGCCGCGGTCCACGGGATCGTCGGCGCGGGCACCGGCGCCCGGCCCGCCGTGACGGCCCCGGCCGCACCGGCCGACTGGCGTCGGTCCCGCGAGGCCTTCCTGCTGGACGCGGGCCGGGCGCTGGCGGAGGCGGACAGCACCGAGGAGGTGCTCCGCGTGGCCGCCCACCTGTCCATGCCGGGGTTCTCCCCCGACCGCCTCGCCGTCTTCGGCGTTCAGGGCGACCGGCTCCGCGCCATCGGGTTCCACGGGCAGCGGCCGGGCGACGAGGCGCCCTTCCTGGACATGCCGCTCGGCACGGAGTACCCGGCGGCGGTCGTGGTGCGCACCGGCCGGGCGGTGTACCTGCAGAGCCCCCAGGCGTACGAGGAACGCTTCCCGGCGACGTGGCCGCTGGTGCGGGACTTCGGGCGGTCGTCCTGGGCGTACGTGCCGCTGGTCGTCGCGGGCCGCACGATCGGCGCGTGGATGGCGGCCTTCCGGGAACGCGTCGCGTTCACCGCGGACGAGCGGTCGGTGCTGACCACCGTCGCCCGGATGCTCGCCCAGGCGTTGTCCAGGGCGCATCTGCACGAGTCCGAACGGGAGCTGTCCGCGGGCCTGCAGCGCGCGATGCTGCCGGGACGCCGGCCGGCCGTCGAGGGGATGGCGCTGACCGCCCGCTACGTGCCGACCGGCGGCGGGCTGCAGGTGGGCGGCGACTGGTACGACGTGATCGACCTGCCGTCCGGGCGCACCGCGCTGGTCGTCGGGGACGTACAGGGCCACGACGTGCGCGCGGCGGGGCTGATGGGGCAGTTGCGCATAGCGCTGCGCGCGTACGCCGCCGAGGGGCACCGCCCGGACGCGGTGATGTCCCGGACCTCCCGTTTCCTGGCCGGGCTCACCCACTGCTCCGAGGAGAGCGAGGACAGCCGTTTCGCCACCTGCCTCTACATGGAGTTCGATCCGGCGAGCGGCACCCTGGACGTGGTGCGGGCCGGCCATCTGGACCCGGTCGTGCGGCTGGCGGACGGTACGACGATCGTCCGGCGGACGGCCGGCGGGCTCCCGCTGGGGGTCGTGCCCGACTCCGACTACCCGACCACGCGGCTCACCCTGGAGCCCGGCGAGACGATGCTGATCTGCACGGACGGCCTGATCGAGACCGGGGGCCACGACCTGGACACCGGCTTCGAGCGGGTGCGCTCGGTGCTGGAGGACACGGTCGACGACGGGCTGGAGGCACTCGCCGACACGCTCGTGGAGGCGGTGCACGGGCCGGCCTCGCACCATCTGACCGGCCCGCTCGCCGACCGCCGCGAGGACGACATCGCGCTGCTGCTGGTGCGCCGCGACCCCGTCGGGACGCGGGGCGAGGTCCCGGTGCGGCGCAGTGTGCTCACCGTCGCCCAGACCGACGCCCGGCAGCTGCGGGCGGCCCGGGAGGAGGTCCGCGCGCTGCTGCACGACTGGACGTCGGGGGAACAGGTGGACGCGGCCGTGCTGCTGGTGTCGGAGCTGGTCACCAACGTGCTGCTGCACACCGACGACGACGCGGTGCTGGGCGCGCAGCTGCTCGGCGTTCCGGGCGTCCGGCGGCTGCGGGTCGACGTGGCCGACCGCAGCGACGACATGCCGCACCGCCGCAACCCGGGCGAGCTGGCGGCCTCCGGGCGCGGACTGCTGCTCCTGCAGGAGATGTCGGACGCCTGGGGCGTGGATCCGCTGGGCGAGGGCAAGGCGATCTGGTTCGAACTCCACGAGGCTCCCGTCCGGGCCTAGCGGCCCGATACGCTGTGTGCCGTGTACGGCTACGACCAGAACGGGATGGCAGGGGCGGCGCCGCCGATGGGCGGGGCCGCGATGGGTGCGAGCTACCCCGAGCCGTCACCGCCCTCGCTGGCGGACGCGGTCCGCGCCTTCACGACGGGCTCGATGTCGGCGGAGGACTTCCAGGCGGTCTTCGCCACGTCCAAGGTCTACTGCCCGCGCGGCGACAACCCCGGTTTCCTGGCGCTGCACGACACGCAGCAGCCGGTGATCCCCATGTTCTCCTCGCTGAAGCAGCTGCGCCGCTACGCGGGCAAGGAGTCCAAGTACTTCGTGATCACGGGCGCCGAGGTGCTGGACCTGCTGCCGACCGGCTACGGCTTCGTGCTGGACATGGAGGGCGAGCACCGGATGGTGTTCGACGCCAAGGCGGTCGAGCAGATGGTGGAGTTCACCATGCGGCGGATGTACGGCTGATCCCGCCGCAGGCCACGGAAACCGGACAAAGGCCGGGGAACGGTTGCGGGAAGTTCAGCGTTCAACTATGTTGAACGTTGAACAATACGAGGAGGATCCAGGCCATGCCCGCAGTGACCGTCGAGAACCCGTTGACCCTGCCGCGCGTCCACGCCCCCGCCGACGCGGTACGGCGGCGTGCACTGCAGGTGACCACCGCCCCCAGCGGCTTCGAGGGGGAGGGCTTCCCCGTCCGCCGCGCCTTCGCGGGCATCGACTACAAGAACCTCGACCCGTTCATCATGATGGACCAGATGGGTGAGGTGGAGTACGCGCCCGGAGAGCCCAAGGGCACGCCCTGGCACCCGCACCGCGGCTTCGAGACCGTCACCTACATCATGGACGGCGCGTTCATCCACCAGGACTCCCACGGCGGCGGCGGCACCATCACCGACGGCGACACGCAGTGGATGACGGCCGGCAGCGGGCTGCTCCACATCGAGACCCCGCCCGAGGCGCTGGTCATGAGCGGCGGCCTGTTCCACGGTCTGCAGCTGTGGGTCAACCTGCCCGCCAAGGACAAGATGATCGCGCCGAAGTACCAGGACATCCGCGGCGGCAGCGTCAAGCTGCTGGCGTCGGAGGACGGCGGCGCGCTCATCCGGATCATCGCCGGCGACATCGACGGCCACGAGGGCCCGGGCGCCACGCATACCCCGATCACCATGCTGCACGTCTCGGTGAACCCCGGCGCGGAGCTCACGCTCCCCTGGCGCGCGGACTTCAACGCCCTCGCGTACGGCCTCGCCGGCCGCGGCACCGCGGGCCCGGAGGGCCGGCCCTTCCGCATGGGGCAGGCCGTGGTCTTCGGGCGCGGCGATTCCCTCACGATCCGCGCCGACGAGTCCCAGGAAACGCGCAGCCCGAACTTCGAGGTCGTCCTTCTGGGCGGGCTGCCGATCCGTGAGCCGATGATGCAGTACGGCCCGTTCGTGATGAACACCCACGCCGAACTCGCCCAGGCCTTCGACGACTTCAAGGCCGGCCGGCTCGGCACCGTTCCCGCCGGTCAGGAGTGACGGCGGCCGCCGCGGGCGGCTCCGGCATTAAACGGCCCCGGCCGGGAATCCGATTCCCGGACGGGGCCGTCGCATACGGTGGGAGCAATTCCGTCGGGCGGTTCGTTGGCCCTTCATTGGCCGCTGCATTCACCCTGAGTGACTGCACGTGCACTTGCACGTGCAGATGCACGTGACTACGTCTCTGGCTATCATCTCCCGTGTCCTGCACGGCACTTACCTGGAGAGAAGCATGCGCCACACGTACAACGGCATGGCCGCGTCCGATCTCCGCGGAGTGGTGTGGCAGAAGAGCCGGCACAGCAATGCGAACGGTCAGTGCGTGGAACTGGCCGCGCTTCCGGACGGCGACGTGGCGGTGCGCAATTCGCGTTTTCCGGACGGACCGGCGCTGATATACACGAAGGACGAGATCGAATCCCTCATCGTGGGGATGAAGAACGGGGAGTTCGATCACTTCGTGGCGAACTGACCCCGGTCGTCCCCGGCACGGTTCAACGGGACGTGCCGTCGTCCTGTCCGGGCATGCGGAAGAGGGCCCAGACGACCTTTCCCGTGCCGGTCAGGGGATGCCAGCCCCAGGTCTCGCTGAAGGACTCCACCAGGTGCAGCCCGCGTCCGGACTCGGCGACGAAGTCGGGGGCCTTGGCGACGGGTCCGTGGTTGCTCGGGTCACGGACCGCGCAGACTACGCGCGTTGACCATCTGACCAGGCTGAGCCTGACGCACCCGTGGGCCGCGTCCTCGGGCAGTGCGTAGCGCAGGGCGTTGGTCACCAGTTCGGAGGCGACGAGTTCGATGCCGTCCTGGAGCTCCTCGAGCTGCCAGGCGTGCAGCGTCGTCCGCGCGAATCTTCGTGCGTCACCGACCGCTTCGTACCGGGGCGGCAGCGGGCAGGAGGTGGCGCTCGACGACGAAAGGCGCTCCGGAACCAGCCCGTCCCATAAGGGCTGCACCCCGGCCGAGCTCTCAGTCCACATGCGCACCACCCGGTATCGGCACGTACGTCATCGTCCCGTACGGCCGGTGGCCGATGCAAGGGGCGGATGCACGTGCATTTGCATGACACGGGCGGGTGGTGCGGAAGTGACGATCGAGCGTGACCGATCGAGTACTGAACGCAGCGCGAAGATGGCAGACTGCTGGATGCCACGGGGGAGAAGGTAGGCGCAAATGACCACAGTGCAGTCAGGAAGCGGATCCATGGTGCGCCGCATCCTCCTGGGCTCGCAGCTGCGCAGGCTGCGCGAGGCGCAGGGCATCACCCGTGAGGCCGCCGGCTACTCCATCCGGGCGTCCGAGTCGAAGATCAGCCGCATGGAGCTCGGGCGCGTGAGCTTCAAGGAGCGCGACGTGGCCGATCTGCTCACCCTCTACGGCATCACCGACGACGCCGAGCGCACGGGGCTGCTCGGGCTGGTGCGGGAGGCCAACGTCGCCGGCTGGTGGCACGGCTTCGGCGACGTCCTGCCGCAGTGGTTCCAGACCTACGTGGGCCTGGAGGAGTCCGCCTCGGTCATCCGGTCCTTCGAGACGCAGTTCGTGCACGGACTGCTGCAGGCCGACGACTACACCCGCGCCGTCATCGAACTGGGCCACCCGGACGCCCCCGCCGACGAGGTGGAACGCCGGCTGGACCTGCGGCACAAGCGCCAGAAGCTGCTCGGCTCGGAACTCGCCCCGGAGATCGTGGCGGTGATGGACGAGGCCGTCGTGCTGCGCAGGTTCGGCGGGCGTGAGGTGATGCGGGCCCAGGTCGCGCACCTGGCCGAGGTCTCGGAGCACCCCCACGTGACGGTGCAGTTGCTGCCGCTGGAGTTCACCGGGTACTCCGCCGGGGCCAGCGGTACCTTCACCCAGCTGACCTTCCCGGAGTCCGACGTGCCGGACGTCGTCTACGTGGAGCAGCTCACCGGGGCGATGTACATCGACAAGCGCGAGGAGGTCGACCAGTACCGCGTCGTCATGGCGAAGCTCCGCGCCGACTGCCTCTCCCCGGAGGCCACCAGGGACCGGCTGAACGCCGTCCTCCGCGACATCTGAGCGTGCCCGGCGGCACCCGCCGGGTGCCGCGTCGGCCCCTCTGAACAGGGGTTTTGCAGCTTTTCACAGATCTCACTCGATCGAGTGAAGTGGACCTTGACGCATTGGTCGGGTCATCGGCCCGGTGATCTCATGCTCCGGTGAGCCCGTACCTGCGGACCCGCACGACCGACGGGTGCGTCGTGGTCGAACTCAGCGGGGAGATCGACATCGTGGCGGCGATCGAGATCACTCCGCTGCTCGACGCGCTGACCCGCGCCCCCCGCACGGACCTCGTCGTCGACCTGGGGCCGGTCGACTTCATCGACTGTTCCGGACTCGCTGCGCTGTGCCGGGTACGGAGCCGGGTCCACGGCAACGGCGGGCGGGTGCAGTTCGTCTGCGCCCGGCCCCCGACCCTCAGGGTCCTGCGCGCCACCGGGCTGCTGAAGGCCTTCCGGCCGGTGCCGAGCGTGGACGAGGCGCTCGCCCGGATCGGGCGGCCGTGACCGCCCCGTCCACACGGCCGTGGGTCAGTCCGAGCAGACGGCCGACACGAACTCGGCGACCCGTTCCTGCGGCAGGTGGCGGGCCACGTCGGCCTCGCTGATCATGCCGATGAGGCGGTGCGCGGGATGGTCGATCACCGGCAGCCGGCGCACCCGGTACTCCTCCATCAGTTCCAGCACCCGGTCGATCTGCTCGTCCCCCTCGATGATCTGCGGCCGGCCCATGGCCAGCTCGCCGCAGGTGACCTCGGCCGGGTCGCGTCCCTCGGCGACGCACTTCAGCACGATGTCCCGGTCGGTGACGATGCCGACCAGCACGTCGTCGTCCCCGCAGATCGGCAGCGAGCCGATGTCCTGCTCGCGCATGATCCGGGCCGCGTCGGTGAGGCTCTCCCGCTCCCCTACGCACATGGCGCCGGGGTGCATGATGTCCAGTGCGGTGGTCATGACGGCGCCTCCTTGTGGCGTGGACCGATTTCCTTTGGCTCCATCGTCACCCTGGTGGAGTACTTCCGCGATAGGGAGCACGCTGGAAGGAGACACCGGGACCGCTGGAGGTGTTCCGTCATGCAGACCCTCGTCGGATGGCACATAGAGATGGACTTCCGGGAGGACGGCGCGCGGACGAAGGCCGCCGCGCTGCTCCGCCTCCCGGACGGCACTGAGGTCCGGTCGCACGGCCACGCCAACCGGCATCCCTCCGACCCCGAGCAGGAACGGGTCGGCGAGGAACTCGCGGCGGCCAGGGCCCTCAACGACCTCGCCCGTCAGCTCCTCGGCAAGGCGGCGCACGAGATCGAGGAGGTCACCCGGGTGCCCGCGCACCCCAGGATCTGAGCCCCCCCAGGATCCGAGCGGGCCGGGCCCGGCCCGGGGCCCTCACAGCCAGCCGCGCCGCTTGAAGACCAGGTAGAGGCTGACGCAGACCACGCCCATCAGCAGGATCGCGAAGGGGTAGCCGAGCAGCCAGTGCAGCTCGGGGATGTGGTCGAAGTTCATGCCGTAGATCGTGCCGACGAGGGTGGGCGCGAAGAGGATGGCGGCCCAGGCGGAGATCTTCTTGATCTCCTCGTTCTGCTCGAAGCCGGCCTCCGCGAGCGCCCGCATCTCGGCGTTCTGCTGCTGCGCGACGAGGGTCGCGTTGAGGGTGAGCAGGTCGCCGAGCGCCTGCCGGAAGCCGTCCACCCGCTCGATGGTGTGCGTGACGTGGTCGGCCACGTCGCGCAGGTAGCGCTGCAGTTCCTCGTCGGTGCCGTACTTCACGAAGCCCGCTTGCAGCCCGTCCAGCATGGGGACGAGCGGGCGGGTCGCGCGCTGGAACTCCAGCACCTCCTGGGAGAGCTCGTAGATCCGGCGGGAGACCTGCGGGTCGCCGCCGAAGACCTGGATCTCGCTCTCCTCCATGTCCTTCTCGACCCCCGCGACGACCGGCGCGTAGCCGTCGACGACCGTGTCGAGTATCGCGTAGAGCACCGCCTCCGGCCCGAGCGTCAGCAGTTCGGGGTTGCTCTCCATGCGGCGCCGCACGGCGGACAGGTCGGGGGCCGCGCCGTGGCGGACGGTCAGCACGAAGCCGGGGCCGACGAAGATGTGCAGCTCGGCGAAGTCGACCTCCTCCGGGGCGTCCAGGTAACGGGCGGCGCGCAGGACGACGAAGAGGGTCTCGCCGTAGCGCTCCAGCTTGGGGCGCTGGTGGGCCTGGATCGCGTCCTCCAGGGCCAGCGGGTGCAGGTCGAACTCCTTCGCCAGCGACACCAGCTCGGCCTCGCTCGGCCGGTAGAGCCCGATCCACGCCATCGCGCCCGGCTCCGCGCGCAACTGGGTGTACGCCTCGGCGAGCGAGGAGGGGGTGGCGATGCGGCGGCCGTCGCGGTAGAGGGCCGCGTCCATCACGCTGCTCACGCCGGCGACCGCGGTCTCCGCGATCCGCGGCTCCAGGGAGGCGTCGCCGTCCCCGGCCGGGGGTGCGGACGGCCGGGCGGGGCGGGCCGTCCTCGCCGTCCTGGTCCTCTCCTTCGCCGAGTTCCTCAGTGCGCGCAGGGCTCGCAGTCGACGCCCGGACACCGGCAGCACCCCCTCCTTCGGGCCTTCCGAGCAGGGTAGCCCGAGCCCGCCGGGAAGGGCCGCACCTCACCCGCACCGGCACCCGGTTCCTGGTGCCGTCGCCCGGCCCGGGGCGTCCGTGCCGACGGCCGGGCGCCGGCTCGTCGACGTACCGGTCGCGGCCTCGGTGGGCCGGCCGGCGCTGCTCGCGGTCTTCGTCCCGCTCGCGATACGGCGGTACGCACGCGGGGGGCGGTGACCGGGACCGACGAGTAACCTGATTCGCGGGGGACACGGGGGACACCGGGGGCGTACTCCGGAGGTCTTGATGGACGTCCCGGTGCTCTTCGGCCGGTTTCTCCTCGCGCCGCCCGCCCCCGCGGGGGCCGCCGTCCGCCCCGAGGACCGGTTCCCGCCGGGCGTGCTCCGCGGGCCGTTCCCCTCCGCCTTCCCCTCCCGCCCCGGCCACGGGCTCCGGCAGGCAGCCGGCCCGTTCTCCGACCCGCCCTCCCCGCTTCCCGTGACGCCGTGAGCGGCACCCCTCGGGCGGGAAGAACAAGAACGGTGAGCGGAGCGTAACGTTGCGGGCGGATACGGAGTGGCTGGCCATGGGGACTCCCGAGGAACGCGTGGACGCGGGCGTGGCGGACGCCGTCACGTTGCTGCTCGACGCCGAAGGGAAGCTGCTGACCTGGCCCCCCGCCGCCGAGCGGCTGCTCGGCCGCCGGGCGGCGGACGTCATCGGCACCCCCGCGGTGGGCCTGCTCGCCCCGGAGGACGCCGCACGGCCGCCGGAGATCGCCGAGCGCTGCCGTACCGAGGGCGGCTGGACGGGCGCGCTGCGGCTGCGTCGCGACGACGGCCTGAGGGTCACGCTGGGCGTACGGGTGGCCGGGCTCCCGGAGGGCGTCGGCGGCTCGTCCGCCCGCTGGATGGTCCTGGCGGCGGAGTCCCGCAGCACCGCCCGGTCGTCGGCGTCCGGGATGACCCCGACGATGCTGGAGCGGATCGTGGGCCAGACACCGATCGGGCTGGCCGTGGTCGACACCGAACTGCGCTGCGTCTGGTCGAACGCGGCACTGGAGCGCTTCGGCGGCGGCCCCTCCCAGGAGCGGCTGGGCCGCCGGCTCGCGGAGATCCAGCCGGGCCTGAACGCCACGGTCCTGGAGGCGCAGATGCGCCAGGTCCTGGAGACGGGCGTTCCGGTGATCGACTACGAGCACGTCGGACGGTTCCGAACCGACCCGCGCCGCGAGCAGGCGCACGCGATGTCCTTCGTGCGGCTGGAGGACGAGCGCGGCGTCCCCGTGGGCGTCTGCTACTCCGTGGTGGACATCAGCGACCGCTGGCGGGCCAGGAAGCGGCTGTCGCTGCTGGACCGGGCCAGCGAGCACATCGGCCGCACCCTGGACGTGATGCACACCGCGCAGGACCTGGCGGACGTGGTCGTGCCGGACCTCGCCGACTACGTGGCGGTCGAGTTGCTGGAGTCGGTCATCAAGGGCGCGGAGCCACAGCCCGGTCCGCTGGGCGACGCGGTCACCGTGCCGCTGCGCCGCGGCGGGATGCGGTCGGCGCGGCAGGGTGAGCCCCACCCGGCGTTCGGCATCGGGGCGGTCTCCGCGTACCAGGAGGACACCCCGCCGATCCGCTGCCTGACCGACGGCACGTCCTGGCTCAGCTCGCGGCTGGACCCGCTGGAGCGGGAGTGGGCCGCGGGCCCGGCCGGCGACCGGGTGCTCCACTTCGGTGAACTCGGCCTGCACACGGCGATGGTGGTGCCGATCCGGGCCCGCGGGGTCACCCTCGGCGTGACCCTCTTCTTCCGGGTGCGCCGGGCCGACCCCTTCGACGGGGAGGACCTGCGGCTGGCGGAGGAGGTCGTCGCCAGGGCCGCGGTCTGCCTGGACAACGCGCGCCGCTACACCCGGGAACGGGACGCGGCCCTCGTGCTGCAGCGCAGCCTGCTGCCGCACACCTTCCCCCCGCAGGACGCGGTGGAGGTCGCCACCTACTACCGGCCGGCGGACGAGCTGTCGGGCGTGGGCGGCGACTGGTTCGACGTCATCCCGCTGTCCGGGGCGCGGGTCGCGCTGGTGGTGGGGGAGGTGGTGGGCCACGGCATCGAGGCGGCCGCGACGATGGGCCAGTTGCGTACGGCGGTGCGGACGCTGGCCGACCTCGACCTGCCGCCGGAGGAGCTGCTGGCGCACCTGGACGACCTGGTCGTCCAGGTGTCCCGGGAGGCCGGGGAGTCCGCGACCGTCGGGGTCGGCGGCAGCGCGCTCGGGTCGAGCTGCCTGTACGTGACGTACGACCCGGTCAGCAGGCACTGCGTCATGGCCAGTGCCGGCCATCTGCCGCCCGCCGTGCTCCGGCCCGCGGGCGAGCGGTGCGGGGCCGAGGGCGGGGAGGCCGTCCGCTTCCCCGAGCTGCCCATCGGCCCGGCGCTGGGCCTGGGGGGACTGCCCTTCGAGGCGACCGAGTTGCAGATGGAGGAGGGCAGCGTCCTCGCGCTGTACACCGACGGCCTGGTCGCGCCGGTGGAGGGCGCGGGGGACGTGCCGGACAGCGGGCGGAGCCGGCTGCGGGCCGCCCTGGAGGCGGAGGACGTGCCGCTGGACGCGCTGTGCCGCGGTGTCGTCGACGAACTGGCCCCCGCCCGCCCGCACGACGACGTGGCGCTGCTGCTGGCCAGGACGCGCTGCCTGGACCTCGGCCGGGTGGCCTCCTGGGACCTGCCCGCCGACCCCGCGGTCGTGGGCCGGGCGCGAGCGCTGTCCACCAGGCAGCTGGAGGACTGGGGCCTGGGCGACCTCGCCTTCACCACCGAACTGGTCGTCAGCGAGCTGGTCACCAACGCGATCCGGCACGGTTCCGGTCCGATCCGCCTCCGGCTGATCCTGGAACGCGCGCTGATCTGCGAGGTCTCCGACGCCAGCAGCACCTCGCCGCACCTGCGGCACCCGCGCACCACCGACGAGGGCGGTCGCGGGCTGTTCCTGATCTCGCAGTTCGCGCAGCGGTGGGGCACCCGCTACACGGACGAGGGGAAGATCATCTGGGCCGAGCAGTTCCTCGACGGCCACGGTCCCGACGTGGGCATCGACATCGGCATCGACACGGTGACGGTGGGCGGGCCGGCCTGACGCCGGGGTCCGCCGCGCGCGTACGCCTGTTCCCCGTCACCGGTACGCCCGTTCACCCGCACGCCCGCACGCCCCGGCATCGTCGCCGGGGCGTCGTGCTGCCGGCCCGGGGACGGGGATGGTCCAGACCTATTGCCATCTGGTCCAGACCTTTCTACCCTGCCAGGGAACTGTGGTGGGCATGACATGGCGTCAACCGTCCACCAGGCGGCACTGGTTTCCCCGTCGGCCCCCCACTCGAGGAGCACCCTTGAGCACTGGAGACACCCCACGCACTCCACGCACCAGACGCATCAGGACCACAGCCGCCGCGGGACTCACCGCGCTGCTGCTCCCGCTCGCCGCACTCGTCGGCCTGGCCACACCGGCCCATGCCGCGGGTACCACCGCCACGTACACCAAGACCCAGGACTGGGGCACGGGGTTCGAGGGCAAGTGGACGATCACCAACGGCGGTTCATCGCCGATCAGCAGCTGGACCGTCGAGTGGGACTTCCCCGCCGGCACCTCGGTGACCTCGGCGTGGGACGCCGACGTGACCGGCTCCGGCACCCACTGGACCGCCAGGAACAAGAGCTGGAACGGCACCCTGGCCCCGGGCGCCAGCATCAGCTTCGGCTTCAACGGCGCCGGTAGCGGCAGCCCGAGCGGCTGCAAGCTGAGCGGCGGCTCCTGCACCGGCGGTGGTGGCGGCGACCCGACGCCCACCCCGACTCCGACGCCGACCCCCACCCCGACGCCCACGCCGACCCCGACGCCGACCCCCACCGGCCCCGCGGGGAGCAAGATCCGCCTCGGCTACTTCGCCGAGTGGGGCGTCTACGGCCGCAACTACCACGTCAAGAACCTGGTGACCTCGGGCTCGGCGAGCAAGCTGACCCACATCAACTACGCCTTCGGCAACGTCACCAACGGCCAGTGCGCCATCGGCGACTCCTACGCCGACTACGACAAGGCCTACACCGCCGACCAGAGCGTCGACGGCGTTGCCGACACCTGGGACACCGGGGCGCTGCGCGGCAGCTTCAACCAGCTGCGCAAGCTGAAGAAGCAGTACCCGAACATCAAGATCCTCTGGTCCTTCGGCGGCTGGACCTGGTCCGGCGGCTTCGGCCAGGCGGCCGCCAACCCGACCGCCTTCGCCAACTCCTGCTACAACCTGGTCGAGGACCCGCGCTGGGCCGACGTCTTCGACGGCATCGACATCGACTGGGAGTACCCGAACGCCTGCGGCCTGTCCTGCGACACCAGCGGGGCCTCGTCCTTCAAGACCCTGATGTCCGCGCTGCGTACCAGGTTCGGCTCCAACAACCTGGTCACCGCGGCCATCACCGCCGACGGCACCAACGGCGGCAAGATCGACGCCGCGGACTACGCGGGCGCCGCGCAGTACGTCAACTACTACAACGTGATGACGTACGACTACTTCGGCGCCTTCGACGCGGACGGCCCGACCGCCCCGCACTCCCCGCTCACCTCCTACAGCGGCATCCCGATCGCCGGGTTCTACTCCGACGCGGCGATCCAGAAGCTGAAGGGCAAGGGCATCCCGTCGAACAAGCTCAACCTGGGCATCGGCTTCTACGGCCGCGGCTGGACCGGCGTCACCCAGTCCGCCCCGGGAGGCTCGGCGACCGGCGCCGCCCCGGGCACCTATGAGGCGGGCAACGAGGACTACAAGGTCCTCAAGAACACCTGCCCGGCCACCGGTACCGTCGCGGGCACCGCGTACGCGCACTGCGGCAACAACTGGTGGAGCTACGACACCCCGTCGACCATCGCGGGCAAGATGGCCTACGTGAAGAACCAGGGCCTCGGCGGCGCGTTCTTCTGGGAGTTCAGCGGCGACACGGGCAACGGTGAGCTGATCACCGCGATCAACAACGGTCTGAGCTAGGCGTCGCGAGCAGGGCCGTACGGGCCGGAGGGGCGGTTTCGGGCCGCCCCTCCGGCCCGGTCGCGTACGGGGCCGTCAGCCGGTGGCGCAGGACGCGCCGTCGAGGGTGAAGCCCGTGGGCGGGGAGGACGTGCCGGACCGGGTGCCGACCAGCCCGAAGGTGACCGAACCGCCCGCCCGGACGTCTCGGTTGTAGTCCTCGGCCCGGGCGGTGACCGTACCGCCGCGCTGGGAGAAGCCGGCGTCCCACATCTGGGTCACGCGCCGGCCGTCGGAGTACCGCCAGCCGACCGTCCAGCCGTGGAGGTCCTTGCGGGTCGTCAGGGTGACCTCGGCCTGGAAGCCGTCGTACCAGCGGTCGGTCACCTCGTAGGTGACCGTGCAGGACGGCGCCGGCGGCTTCGCCGGGGCCTCCTGGGCGGGCGGCGCGCTGGAGGACGGCACGCGGTCGGCGGCGGGGATGGTGTGCTCGGCGGCGGAGGGCTCGATCTCCTCGGGGAACCGCGCGCTCCCGCCGGGCTCGACCGCCCCGGAGGCGCCGGACGCGCCCGGGGACGGCAGCGGCGGGAAACCGGGACCGTCGGGGGCGGCGCCGTCGTTGCCGCCCTGGGCCGTCGGCGCGGCCTCGGCGGAGCGGGGGGCGGAGTCGTCGGCGGTGACCAGGGCCGTCAGGCAGACCACGGCGGCCAGCGCCGCGACCGCCCCGGCCACGGCGGCCCTGCCCCCGGGTATCCGGCGCCCGGCCCGCACGGCACGGGAGGCCCGCACGGTACGGGAGGCACGGGCGGTACGGGCCGCCCGTCGCGACGGCGGGGGCGGCACGGCGCCCCGCCCGGCCGCCCGGCGCCGGGCCTCCAGGTAGGCGGGACCCGCCCAGCCCAGCACCCCCTCGGCCAGCGCCTCTGCCGGGCCGCCGCCGAACGGGGTCAGGCAGACGGCGGCCCGCGCGCAGTCCGCGCAGCCGCGCAGGTGCCTGCGCAGGTCCTCAGGCGCCGCGTCGACGGGCATCCGGGTGGCCGCGTCCAGCAACCGGGCGTAGCCCTGGCACTCGTCGGAGGGCGGTTCCTCCTGGTGGGCGCGGAGGCAGCGGTCCCGGAAGTCCTGCCGGGCCCGGTCGGTCTCCCGCTCCGCGGCGGCGGCGTCGATGCCCAGCGTGCGGGCGGTGACGGCCGCGGGGCGGCACTCGACCTCGGCGAACCAGAGCAGTGCCGCGTCCGCCTCCGCCATGTCCCGCAGGCCGCGCAGGGCCAGCGGCTCGGGGCGCGCCGCCCTGCCGCGGCGTGCGGCGCGTTCCGCGTTGAGCCAGATCCGGAACTCCGGGTGCAGGCTGTCCCCCTCGCCCCGGGCCTGCCAGTCCGCGGCGGTGTCCCGTACGGCGGTCAGGAGCAGCGGCAGCGGCGGCAGTCCCGGTCCGGGCGCGGGGTCCATGGCGTCGGACGTCAGGTCCAGGCCGCGTTCGAACGCGTCGGCGGCGAGCAGTCCGCCGTCCTCGGGGGAGAGCGTGCACAACTGGGCGAAGCACAGCGCTTCCGCCCAGAACTCGGACAGCGGTACGGCCTCGGGGACCGGGGCTGCGGAAGTCATCGGGCGGGGGACCAACCCTTCGGCGTCGGGAGGCGGTTGCGCCTGCGCCTGGTGGTGCGGGGAGCCTTTCACGGTTCCCACACAAGTAGCAAGGCGCGACTTCGTTTGCCGACAGGGTGGTTGGGGCCTGAGCGAGGCTGTGCGGTTCTGCGCCCCCGGTGAGCGGTCCCGGTCAGTCGCGGTGGACGAAGCGGGCGACGACCGAGAGGGCCGCGGCGCCCTTGATCATGCCCATCCGGTTCCAGGTGAGCCCGAAGTCGGCCCGGTCGACGAGTACGTCCACGGTGAGCACGACGGCGTCCGCGGAGGGGGACTCGACGCTGCCGGTGAGGGCGACCGGGCGGGTGGTGCCGCGGACGGTCAGCTCGCCGTCGGCGGAGAGGGTGCCGTCGGTGCCGGTGGTGACCCGGTGGGCGGTGAAGACGATCGCCGGGTGGGCGTCGGCGTCGAGGAATTCGGCGGAGCGCAGGTGGGTGTCGCGCTGCTTGTTGCCGGTGTCCAGCGAGGCGGCGCCCACGGTGAGGGTGCCCCGCGCGGTGCCGTCGGCGGCGAGTTCGCCCTCGCCGCCGACCTCGCCGAACGCCCCCTTCACGGTGGCCGCGCCCCACATCGTGCGGTGGCGGAGCCGTACGGCCGAGGCCGCGGGGTCGAGGGTCCAGGTGCCCGTGCGCAGGCCGGTGGGGGTGGTCGTCGAGTCGGTCATGGGTGCCGCACCCTTCGTAGCTCGGCCGGCCAACCGCGATAGCTAGCCAGATATTAAGTAGCCAGTTAGACAATAACCGGCGTTGGTACCCTGGGCAATGTGACGGCGGAGATCCACGCGGAGACGGACGGCCGGTGCCCGGGCACCGCCGACCTGCACCTGCTCGCGCGGTGGGACGCGCTCCAGTCCGGCTTCCGGCGGGTCACCGACCAGTTGCTGGCGGACGTCGAGGCACGGTCCGGGCTGGCCCCGTCCTCGTTCCAGGCGCTGTGGTTCCTGATGACCACCCCGGAGCGCTCCGCGCCCATGCACCGGCTCGCGGGCACGCTGGGCTTCACCACGGCGGGCACCACCAAGGTCGCCGACCGCCTGACGGAGGCGGGGCTCATCGAACGCCGCCCCTGCCGGGACGACCGGCGCGTCACGCTGGCGGTGCTGACCGAACAGGGCCTTCGGGTGGCCATGACGGCGGCGCTCACACTGGCCGACGCGCTGCGCGAGCGCGTGGTCGGCCCACTCGGCGGCCCGGAACGGTTCGAGGCCCTCACGGACGCGGTCACCGCCGTCGACCCCGATCCGCCGTCCGGGCCCCCCTGCGACGGCTGAGGAGCGGCGGGGTCGCCGGGTTGCTGTTGCGGCCGGTTCGTGGGGCCGGTTCTCAGGCCTGGACGGTGACCGAGCGGGGGTCGAAACCGTAGGGGAGTTCCAGGCGGTGGGCGCGCATCAGGGCGTCGTCGGAGAGGAGTTCCTGGGTGCGGCCGTCGGCGACGACGGTGCCGCCGCTGAGGACGACCGAGCGCGGGCACAGCTCCAGGGCGTACGGCAGGTCGTGGGTGACCATCAGGACCGTGACGTCCAGCGAGCGCAGGATGTCGGCCAGTTCGCGGCGGGAGGCGGGGTCCAGGTTGGAGGAGGGCTCGTCCAGGACGAGGATCTCCGGCTCCATGGCGAGGACGGTCGCCACCGCCACGCGGCGCCGCTGGCCGAAGGACAGGTGGTGCGGCGGCCGGTCGGCGAACTCCGCCATGCCGACCCGTTGCAGCGCCTTGCGGACGCAGGCCTCCAGCTCGGCGCCGCGCAGACCGGCCGCGGCCGGGCCGAAGGCGACGTCCTCCCGGACGGTGGGCATGAAGAGCTGGTCGTCCGGGTCCTGGAAGACGATGCCGACCCGGCGCCTGACCTCCGCCACGTGCTTGCGGTCGCCGACCGGGAGCCCGGCGACGGTCACGGAGCCGGCCCCGGCCTCGAGGATGCCGTTGAGGTGCAGCACGAGGGTGGTCTTGCCCGCGCCGTTGGGGCCGAGGAGGGCGACCCGCTCGCCGCGGGCGATGGTCAGGTCGACGCCGAACAGGGCCTGGTGGCCGTCGGGGTAGGCGTAGGCGAGGCCCTTGACCTCGAGTGAAGCGGTCACAGGAACCATCCCATCAGGCAGACCGCCAGTGCGGCGGCCGGGAGCACGGCCGCGTACGACCACTGGGCGCGCGAGGCCGTGGCCTCGTCGATCACCGGCATGCTGCCGGCGTAGCCGCGGCTGACCATCGCCAGGTGGACGCGTTCGCCGCGCTCGTAGGAGCGGATGAACAGGGCGCCCGCGGACTTGGCGAGCACGCCCCAGTGGCGCGGGCCGCGCGCCTCGAAGCCGCGCGAGGCGCGGGCGACGCGCATCCGGCGCATCTCGTCGGTGATGACGTCCCCGTACCGGATCATGAACGAGGCGATCTGCACCAGCAGCGCCGGCAGGCGCAACCGCTGCAGGCCCAGGAGGAGTTCGCGCAGCTCGGTGGTGGAGGCCAGCAGGACGGAGGCGGCGACGCCGAGGGTGCCCTTGGCGAGGATGTTCCAGGCGCCCCACAGGCCGTGCACGCTCAGGGACAGGCCCAGCACCGCGGTGCGCGGGCCCTCGGCGACGAACGGCATGAGGAAGGCGAAGGCCACGAACGGCAGCTCGACCAGCAGCCGCCGCAGCAGGAACCCGGCCGGTACCCGCGCCACGACGGCGACCGTGGTCAGGAGCACCGCGTACAGGGCGAAGGCCCACATGGCGGTGCGCGGGGTGGAGACCACCACGAGCACGAAGCAGAAGACCGCGGCGATCTTGCACTGCGGGGGCAGCGCGTGCACCGGTGAGTGCCCGTGCCGGTAGAGCCGGTGGGCGTGCCCCGCGCCCACCGCTAGCCCTCGTCCGTCTGCGGGCGGCGGCGGACGACCCAGAAGACCCCGGTGCCGAGCGCGAGGGTGGCGCCGACGCCGATCACACCGGCGAGGCCGCCGGAGATCCGGGCGTCGCCGACGTCCTTGGTCTGGTAGTCCGCCAGCGGGGAGTCCTTGGCCGCGTGGTCCTCGGCCTTCTTGTCGATGCCGTGGTCCGCGGCGACCTTCTCCAGGCCGTCGGGGTTCGCCGAGGCGTAGTAGCTGACGAATCCGGCGAGCACCAGGGCGGCGATCAGGCCGGCGATCCACAGCGGCCGTATGCCGCCGCGCTTCGCGGTGTCGGTCACGGCCGCCATCAGACGGTCGCCTCCTTGAGCTCCAGCGGGCGGCGCAGGTCACGGGCGCCGTGGACGAGGTCGGGGCGGACGGCGATGACGGCGCCCACCGTCGCGGCGGTGATCACCGCCTCACCGATGCCGATCAGGACGTGCACGCCGACCATGGCGGTGAAGACCTTGCCGAGCGCGACGTCGGTCGTCCCGCCCAGCGCGTAGATCCCGGTGAAGGCGACGGCCGCGGCCGGTACGGAGAGCAGGGCCGCGACGAAGGCCGCGCCGGTCACCCCGCCACGCCCGTTCGGCAGCACCTTCACCAGCGCGCGGAACAGGGCGTACGCGACGACGACGGTGACGATCGCCATGTCGGTGATGTTCACGCCGAGGGCGGTGAGGCCGCCGTCGGCGAAGAGCACGCCTTGGATGATCAGGACGACGGATACGCACAACACCCCTGTGTAGGGGCCGACGAGTATCGCCGCGAGCGCGCCGCCGAGGAGGTGACCGCTGGTGCCCGCGGCCACCGGGAAGTTGAGCATCTGGACGGCGAAGATGAACGCCGAGACGAGCCCGGCCAGCGGCGCGGTGCGCTCGTCCAGTTCGCGTCGCGCACCGCGCAGGCTCACCGCCACGGCTGCGGCCGCGACGGCACCGGTCGCCACCGACACCGGGGCGTCGATGAATCCGTCGGGTACGTGCATGGGGAGCTCCGCTCCAGGGTCGTGTCGGAAGGCGAACGCTCAATCATAGAGTCCTATTGCGAGTCGTTTGCAAGAGCCCGAACCCCGCTGGAGCGCATCCCGCGCGTGTATCCGTCCGTGCTTCGTCTCCGCTTCATCCCCGGTTCCCGTGACGGCTCAGAGCAGCGGGCGTCCCGCCCGCAGGTTCCAGCGCCCCGACCGCCCGCTGAGTTCCGTCGCCGTCAGCGGCGGCACGTCGATCCGCCAGAAGGACGCCTCGGGGGCGCCCAGGGCCCGTACCGCGCAGGCCCGGACGATCTCCGGTTCGACGACGGCCAGCACGCGGCCCGGCGTCGCGGCCAGCCCGTCGAGCCAGTCGGCGACGCGGGCGCACAGCTCGCGCAGCGACTCGGCGTCGTGCGGCGCCGCGTCCGGGTCGGACAGCCAGGCGGCGACCGCCTCCGGCTCCTCGGCGCTCACCTCGGCCAGGGTGCGTCCCCGCCAGCGGCCCAGCGCCCATCCCGCGGGCGCGGTCTCCTCGGCGTCGAGGCCGAGCGCCTCCGCGGTCGCGCGGCAGCGCACCGTGGGCGAGACGGGCACCGGTCCCGTGCCGGACACCGGCGGCGAACCGGCCAACGCGCGGGCGGCGCCGAGCGCGTGCTCGTCCGGTGGCACGTCGTCGTCGAAACGGGCCTCGCGCAGCGCCGCGTTCACCACCGGTGAGATCAACGTCACCCGGGTCGTCATGCACCCTCCTCGTCCTCCGGCGACCCCGTGGAATCGCCGACTGCCGCCTCGGCCAGGGCCCGTGGGCCACCCGCGGACGGCTCCCGCGCATGCCGGGGCGCCCCGCGCGCTCTTGGCCGGATCTCCGGATCGCGGTACCGTCACGACGACATTCACGACGACACGGCGGAAGTCCGGTGCAAATCCGGCACGGTCGCGCCACTGTAAGCCCAGCCCCGCGCCAGGCGAGTCAGACCCGCAGTCGTCCGACAGAGCTCCACCGACCGGGACGCGAGTTCCCACCAGGAGGTCATGCCATGGCGCAGTCCGCCGCCCCGCCGGCCGTAGCCCCTTCCGCCGCCCCCGTGACGCTGCCGATCAGGGCGATCCTGCCCTGGGCGGTCTTCTTCGGCGTCCTGATGCTGGTCCTGCTCTACTTCGTGGGCGCCGAGCAGGGGGCCACGTCCCTCATGTCCGGCGAGAACGTCCACGAGTGGCTGCACGACGGGCGCCACCTGCTCGGCTTCCCCTGCCACTGACAGGGGCGCCGCACCCATGAACCCCGTCAACTCCGTCACCGTCAGACGACTGCTCGTGCGGGGCATGCTGGCCGGCCTCGCCGCCGGCGTGCTCGCGCTGGTCGTCGCCTACCTGCTGGGCGAGTCCCGGGTCGACGCGGCCATCGCGTTCGAGGAGTCGCACGCGCACGAGCACGGCGGCGCCGAACCGGTCAGCCGTGCCCTGCAGTCCACCGCCGGTCTGGCCACCGGCATCCTCGTGTACGGCGTGGCGGTGGGCGGCATCGCCGCCCTCGCCTACTGCTTCGCCCTCGGGCGGATCGGGCGCTTCGGCGCCCGGCCCACGGCCGTGCTGCTCTCGGCGGCGGCACTGGTCACGGTCTACGTCGTGCCCTTCCTGAAGTACCCCGCCAACCCGCCGGCCGTCGGCGACCCCGACACCATCGGGAAACGCACCACGCTGTACTTCCTGATGATGCTGCTCAGCGTGCTGCTCGCGATCGCCACCGTGATCCTCGGCCGGCGCCTCGCGCCGCGCCTGGGCAACTGGTACGCGACCGTGGCCGCCGGTGTCTTCTTCGTCGTGACCGTGGGACTCGCGTACGCGTTCCTGCCCGCGATCAACGAGGTGCCGGAGCACTTCCCGGCGGCGCTGCTGTGGCAGTTCCGGCTGGCGGCGCTGGCGATCCAGCTCACGCTGTGGACCTCGTTCGGGCTGCTCTTCGGCCACCTGGCCGGACGCCTGCTGGAACCGGCCCCGGCCGCCGCCCCCGCGGGGCGCGGCACCGTGGGCGCGGGCACGACGGCGTCCGTCTAGGACGACACGGCCCGGCGCCTCGCCGGGCCCGCGGTGCCGACCGACCGCCCGTACGACGCTCAGTGCGTCGTGCGGGCGTTCGTGTGTGCGTCCTTGGGCGCGTCCGTGTGCGCGGAGACGAGCGCGTGCAGTCGCTCGGCCGCGGCACGGCCGAAGGCCGGGTCGTTGAGGTGCGTGTCGTACTCGGCGACCTCCACCCGGCTGCCGCGCAGCTCCTCACGGAGGGTGCGGAAGAGCACCCCGTCCACGGCGCGGTCGTGGTACGGCCCGCCCGGCGCCCCGAGGGTGGACAGCCCGCGCAGCGGCAGCATGAGCGTGACCGGGCCGGTGGCCGCGCGCAGCTTCGCCGCGACCTGACGGCCGAGTTCGGCGCACTCGGCGGCGGAGGTGCGGATCACGGTCACCGAGGGGTTGTGGACGTGGACGTGGCGGGACCGGAAGCGGTCCGGCAGCGAGGCGAGCGGGCCGAACTTGACCATGTCCAGCGCCCCCGGGCCCACCACCTGCGGCAGCCCCGCGCGGCCCGCGGTACGCAGCCGGTCGGGCCCCGCGCCGAAGGCACCGCCCACCAGCTCGTCGGCGAGCTCGCTGAGCGTCAGGTCCAGCACCCCGCTGAACATGCCCTCCCCGGCGAGCGACTCCAGGGAACGGCCGCCGGAGCCCACGGAGTGGAAGACCAGCACCTCGTAGCCGAGTTCGGTGAGCCGCGCCCGGGCGGCGTCGACGCCGGGGGTCGTCACGCCCGCCATGCTGGCCGCCACCAGCGGCCGGTCCCCGGCGGGCGGTGCGGACGCCGCGGCGAAGCCCCTGGCCATGCCGGCGATCGCGTCCGCCGCGTTGGCCAGGATCGGCGCCGACACCCGGTTGACGCCCGCGATGTCGACGACGCTGTACATCATGGCGATGTCGGTCGAGCCCACGTACGGCGAGACGTCGCCCGCGGCCATCGAGGACACCATCAGCTTCGGCACGCCGAGCGGCAGCGCCCGCATCGCGCGGGTGGCGATCGAGGTGCCGCCGCTGCCGCCGATGGCCAGGACGCCGTGCAGCCTGCCCTCGTCGTGCAGCCGGCGCACCACCCGCGCCGCCCCCTCGGCCATGACCGTCACTGCGGCACCGCGGTCGCCCGCCCTGCGCAGCCGTTCGGCGTCCGCGCCCGCGGCGGCGGCCACGACGGTACGGGGGATGTCGGGGGTGACCAGGGGTTCGCCGGCCACGCCCGCGTCGATCAGCACGACCTCGACGGCGCCGCGCAGCAGCCGGTCCCGCAGCCAGCCGTACTCCGTGCCCTTGGTGTCCAGCGTTCCCAGCAGCGCAACGACCGGCATGGTCACCAGTGTTGGGCCCGGGACCGGAAGTGACAAGGCCTCATGACGGGGGCACGGGGCGCAGCAGCAGGAGCGCGGTGTCGTCGGTGCGGTCGGTGGCCCGGCCGCCGTGGTGCACGAGGACCTCGGCGAGTTCCTCCAGCGGGAGCCCGCCCCGGGCGGACAGGGCCACGGCCAGGGAGGTGATGGCCTCGTCCAGGTCGCCGCCGGGGGTCTCGATGAGCCCGTCGGTGTAGAGCGCGAGGACGGCGCCGCGGGGCAGCGTCAGCGTGGTGGTGGGGTACTCGGCCCGGGGGTCGATGCCGAGCAGCAGCCCGGTCGGCCGGCTGAGGACGTCGGTGCGGCCGTCGGGGAGGCGCAGCAGGGCCGGCGGGTGGCCCGCGGAGGCCAGCCGCAGGATGCCCTCCGTGAGCCGGAGGTGAGCGTAGAGGCAGCTGGTGAACAGCCCGGTGTCGAGTTCGTCCAGCAGCCGGTTGGTGCGGGACAGCACCTGGTCGGGGGAGGCCCCGGCGGTGGCGTGCGCGTGCACCGCGGTGCGCACCTGGCCCATCAGGGCGGCGGCGTTGACGTTGTGGCCCTGGACGTCGCCGATGACCGCGGCGACGCAGGTGTCGTCCAGCCTGATCAGGTCGTAGAAGTCGCCGCCGACCTCCATGCCGCTGGTCGCCGGGAGGTAGCGGGCGGCGACCTCCAGGCCGGGCAGGGTCGGCAGGGTGTGCGGCAGCAGCCCCGACTGCAGGCTGTGCGCGAGGTGGTGCTTGGCGTCGTAGATCCGCGCCCGGTCCAGGGCCTGGGCGATCAGCCCGCTGAGCGAGGTCAGGGCGGCTCGTTCGTCGGCCGGGAAGGAACGCTCCTCGGCGAACGCCATGACGCAGGCGCCCACGGGGCGGCCGGACGCGATCAGCGGCAGGAAGGCCCAGGCCGCCATGTCCGACAACAGCTCCAGGCCCTGGTAGGCCCGGACGAGGTCCTCGCGCGAGCCGTAGAAGCTGGGGACGCCGGTGGTCAACGCCCGGGTGGCCGGGAGGCGCGCGGTCAGCGCGGTGCCGTCCAGGGCCGCCATGACCTCGGGCCGGTAGCCGCGGTCGCCGATGATGTGGAGCCGGCCGCCCTCCGCGACGCACAGCACGAAGGCGTCCGCGCCGATCGCGGCCGGGAAGAGGTCGGCGACCAGCCGGACGACGTCGTCCACGCCGACGGCCTCGGTGAGGGCCGTCGCGAGGTGCATGAGGTGGTAGATCGCGCCGATCCGGATCGGCACCGCGGCCTCGTCGTAGGCCGCCGCGCGCGCGGCCGGGTCCACCGTGTCCGCGTCGGTGGGGGAGATCCGCACGCTGACCCCGGTCGCGTCGGGGAACAACTGCACGAGCAGCCAGTGGTCGGGCGGCCGCAGGGCGGTGAACGAGACCGGCCGCCCGCTGAGCACGGCGGCACGGTAGCGGTCCTCGTGGGCGGGGTCCCGCAGCCAGCGCAGGCTCTCCCACGGGAAGGTGCCCACCAGCCGCTCGACGGGCACGCCGACGAGCTCCGCCGCGCGGGCGCTGGCGTAGGTGATCCGTCCGTCGAAGTCGAGGGCGCAGGCCCCCTCGGGCAACCGCCGGGCCCAGTCCGCCGCGGCCAGGGCCTCGTACGGGTCCACCGGGAGGGCCCGCGCGGTCCGCAGCACCCGCGGCTCGGGCCCCGGCAGGATCGGCTCCCCGTCGGCGCCGGCCCGTACGAGCTGGTCGGCGAGGCGCTCGCGCGCCCGCTCCAGCAGCTCGCGCTCCGCGGGCGGCGCCTCGGCGGTGCGCGACCGGGACCAGATCAGCACGAGCGTGCCGAGCGCGGCGTCGCCGACGGTGAGCGGGGCGGCGACCATGGACAGGTCGTACGGCATGACCAGCGCCGTGCGCGGATAGCGGTCCGCCAGTTCCTCCCGGGAGCGGACCAGGATCGTCCGGCCCTCCCGTACGGCGTCGGCCACCGGGGTCGACCGCTCCATGGGCAGCCGCGACCAGGGCATCGACAGCTCCCGGGGCGCCCCGGTGATGACCTCCATCCCGAGCGCCCGGCCCTCGGGCATCACCAGGAAGACCGCACCGATATGGGCGCCCGTCGCGCGCACCACTTCGGCGAGCACTTGGTCCAGCAGCTCCCGGGCGGGGGCAGTCACCACCATGCGTGGCTCCACCATCGGTCCGACACCACCTATAAGGGGGACGATACGCCCCCCTTCGCCCCGTCTCCTCCCCGCGGAACCCGGTGCCCAGGGGGCGAGGGCCCGCCGGGTTGCCCGGGGCCCGCGCCTGGTCGGGAGGGCCAGGGACGGCGGCCGTGTGCCGGCCTCGAACTGCCGTGCCTGGCGGGGTTGACGGGCCGGCGCGGGGCCGCCCGGGGCCGGGATCGGAACCGGCGGGCGGTCGGGTGCGAAGGGAAGATCACCGCGAGGTCCCGTGCGGCGCCTGTCGGCCGCGTACCTGTACCGCACGCCGGGCGCCCTCAACGACCTGACCGCCCGGGCAGGCGCTGTCCGGGGCGACCGGACGGCCGGGCAGGCTCGCGGCACGCACCGCGGCGGACGGCGGCTGGTCGTCGTCGGCGCCTGCCGGTCCGTCGGGGCCGCCCGGAGGGCGGGGGCGGAGCCGTCAGTGGGCCGGGGCGGACGGGATGGCGGCGATGGCGCTGCCGGCCTGGTCGGCGAGGGTGACCGCGACCAGGCGGGCCTGGCGGGAGGGGACGGTGCCGGGGGTGGGGAGCATCATGAAGCGGCCGTGGAAGCGCCCGTTGTGGAAGACCCGGAGTTCGACCTCCTGGTCCGGCAGGCCGTACGCGTCGGCGTCCCAGGGGCGGCGGCCCCGCACCACGGTGCCGTCCTGCTCCAGCCGCGGCGGGTGCCCGACGAGGGTGCCGTACTCGAACCGGCAGCCCCGCAGGTGCAGCAGGCTGACCAGCTGGTCGCGGACGTGGTCGACCACGACGTGCGGGGTGACCGCGGACTGGGCCAGCCGGGCCGTCTCGTGGATGCGGGCGAGGTGGTCGGCGTCGGTGATCGCGATCACCGCGAGCCGCCGGGTGCGGGCGGCGAGCTGCGAGACGGCCAGGCCGACGGCGAGCAGCAGGACCGCCGTCACCACGTCGCCCGGGCCGCTGATCGTGAACCGCTCGTAGGGCGGGGCGAAGAAGAAGTCGAACCAGGCCGCGGCCGACAGCGCGGCGAGCGCGCCGGCGCGGCGGCTGCCGAGGACGGCGACGACCACGACCGCGACCACCAGCACCAGGGCGACGTGCGTGTTCGACACCTGGGTGCGGAACGGCACGAGGGCCAGGCACACCAGCGGCGGCAGGAGCAGCCCGGCCGGCAGGGCCAGCCGTGCCAGGTGGGGGAAGGGGGAGCGGAAGGAAGGACGCGTCATGGTCATCGCCTCCGTCAGGGGGCCGCCGCGGCCCCGGGGTTCACCGCAGGGGCGTGGCGGTGTGCAGGGGCAGCCGCCAGGTGTTGCGGCGGTGCATGTCGTCGAGGACGTCGTGGAGCGGGGAACGGGGTACGGCGAGCACCGGGCAGCCCGCGTGGACGAGGCAGTGCCGCGCCACCGACGGCCTCAGCAGCCGGCGGAGCGGGCCGCGGCGTCCGGCGCCGACCACCAGCAGGTCGTCCGGACGGTCCGCGACCTGGGTCAGCGCCCATCCCGCGGGCCCGCGGACGATCACCGCGCGCAGGCGGAGGCCCTCCGGGAGGCCGCCGAAGGCGGACCCGATGGCGTCGGCCAGCTGCCTGCGGGCCCGGTCCTGCCACTCGTGCAGCAGCGGCGGGAACGGGGAACGCCGGTAGGCGAACTCCCCGCCCGGAGGTTCCCAGGCGAGCACGGTGACCAGCACCGCACCCGTGCGGCGCGCCTCGGCTGCGGCCCGGTGCAGTGCCGTGAGGCTGCCGAGGGAGCCGCTCACCCCCACGACCACGCGGTGGTTTCGGGCGTCGTCCATGCCGTCCATGGAAGACCCGGGCGGGGCGGCGCGGGGCCTTCTTGTCGCGCTCTTGTCGCCGGGCGGCGCTCTCCTGACGCCGCCCTGACCCCGCCTTGGTCCCGTTCCGACCCCGACGGGGCTCAGGCCGGATAGGCGTGCGTCTGGGCCGCCTTGACCGTCGCCCACACATCGGTGCCGGGGTGCAGGCCGAGTTCGGCGGTCGCCACCGTGGTGAGGTCGGCGGCGAGCGGGAGTTCGCCCCGGACGTCGACGCGGATCTGGTCGCCGTGCGACTCCAGTCCCGCAACCGTGCCCCGCCACAGGTTCCTGGCGCTGGAGCCCGTGGGGCGGTCCCGGTGCAGGGTGACGGCGCCGGGCGGGAAGGCCACGAAGGCCGGGCCGGACAGTTCCTCCGTGGTGGTGATGTCCGGCCCGCCGTCGATCGTCACGGTGTGGCCGTCGGCGCGGCCCCGGTAGAGGTTGAGGCCGACGAGGTGCGCGATGTAGTCGGTGCGCGGGCGGCGGGCGATCTCGCCGGGGGTGCCCTCCTGCACGGAGCCGCCGTGCTCGATGACCACCAGCCGGTCGGCCAGCACCATGGCGTCCAGCGGGTCGTGGGTGACCAGGACGGCCACCGCCTCGAAGTCGGCGAGGTGCCGGCGGAGCTGGGAGCGGACCTCCAGGCGGGTGCGGGCGTCGAGGGCGGCCAGCGGCTCGTCCAGGAGCAGCAGCCGGGGCCGGGTGGCGAGCGCCCGGGCGAGGGCGACGCGCTGCGCCTGGCCGCCGGAGAGCCGGCGGGGCCGGGCGGCGGCGTGCTCGGCCAGGCCCATGCGCTCCAGCCACCCGGCGGCCTCGGCGCGGGCCCGCGCCTTGGGGACGCCGTGGCAGCGCGGGCCGAAGGCCACGTTGTCCAGCGCCGACAGGTGCGGGAAGAGCAGGTAGTCCTGGAAGACGACGCCGACCGGGCGGGTCTCGGGGGGCGTGCCGTCCAGGGCGGCGCCGTCCAGCCGCAGGTGGCCGTCGGTGAGCGGGGTCAGCCCGGCCAGGGCCCGCAGCGCGGTGGTCTTGCCGGCGCCGTTGGGCCCCAGCAGGGCGAGCACCTCGCCGGGGGCGGCGGTGAGTGTCACGTCGAGGCGGAAGGCGCCGCGGTCGACGACCAGCCGGGCGTCCAGGCCCTGCGGGGCCGGGCCGCCGGTGGACGCGGGGGCTTTGTCCGGGGAGGTCATGGCGTGGCCATCCAGCGGTCGCGCAGTCCGGCCAGGACGGCGATGGAGACGGCGAGCAGCACCAGGCTGAGCGCGATGGCGGCGGCCGGGTCGCTCTGCAGGGCGAGGTAGACGGCGAGCGGCATCGTCTGCGTACGGCCGGGGAAGTTGCCCGCGAAGGTGATGGTGGCGCCGAACTCGCCGAGCGCCCGCGCCCAGGCCAGGACGGCACCGGCGGCGATGCCGGGGGCGATCAGCGGCAGCGTCACCCGGCGGAAGGCGGTGAAGCGGGAGGCGCCGAGGGTGGTGGCGGCCTCCTCGTAGCGCGGGTCGGCGGCCCGCAGGGTGCCCTCGACGCTGATGACCAGGAACGGCATCGCGACGAAGGCCTCCGCGATGACGACGCCCGCCGTGGTGAAGGGCAGCGTCACCCCGAACCACTGGTCCAGCCACCGTCCGGCGATGCCGTTGCGGCCCAGTGCCAGCAGCAGGGCCACACCGCCGACGACGGGCGGCAGCACCAGGGGCAGTGTCACCAGGGCGCGCACCAGCCGGCGCCCGGGGAACTCGGTACGGGCCAGCAGCCAGGCCAGGGGCACTCCCAGCACGAGGGTCACCGCGGTCGCGAGGGTGGCGCAGATCAGGGAGAGCCGCAGCGCCTGCCACACCCCGGGGCTGGTGAGCTGCGCGGGCAGTTCGCTCCAGGGCGTGCGGACCAGCAGCCCGGCGAGCGGCAGCACGAGGAAGGCGAGCCCGAGCAGGGCGGGCAGCAGCAGCGGCAGGGGCACCGGGGAGCGGTGACCCTGCCGGCGGCCGGCGCGGCGCGGCCCGGACCGGGCGGGTCCGGGCGCGCCGCCGCTGTGGTCGGTCACGGGTTGAGGAAGCCGGCGTCGCTGAGGACCTTGCGGCCCTGGTCGGACTGGACGAGGGCGATGAAGGCCTCGGCGGTGGGGGCGTTGGGGGCGTCCTTGAGGAGGACGATGGGGTAGTCGTTGACGGCGCCGGCGGACTCGGGGAAGTCCACGCCCTCGACCTTGCCGGCGGCGGCCTTGACGTCGGTCTTGTAGACCACGGAGGCGTCGACCTCCTTCAGTTCGACCTTCGTCAGGGCGCTCTTGACGTCCTGTTCGTAGGAGACGGGGGTGAGCTTGAGGCCGGCGCCGTCCAGTGCCTTCTGCGCGGCTGCGCCGCAGGGGACTTCCTTGGCGCACAGGGCGACCTTGATGCCGGACTTGGTGAGGTCCTTGAGCGTGGCGACGTCCTTGGGGTTGCCGGGGACGACGGCGATCTCCAGCTGGTTGCGGACGAAGGTCGCGGGTTCGCCGGCGGCGTCCTTGGCGTCGGTGACGATCTGCATGGTCTTGGCGGAGGCGGCCGCGAAGACGTCGGCGGGGGCGCCGGAGGTGATGCTGGCGGCGAGGGCGTCGCTGCCGCCGAAGTTGAAGGTGACCTTGGTGCCGGGGTGAGCCGCCTCGAACTCCTTGCCCAGTTCGGTGAAGCTCTCCTTGAGCGAGGCCGCGGCGAAGACGGTGACCGTGCCCTTCAGTTCGTCCGCGGAGGACGTGCCCGCCGAGGGCGAGGACGACGCGGAGGCGCCGGCGGAGTCGTCCGAGGACGAGCAGGCGCTGAGGGCCAGCAGCACCGCGGTTCCTCCGACGGCCAGCTGAAGGGTCCGGCGGTGCGTGGGACGGGTCATCACAGGGCTGCTCCTCCGAGTCTCGGTCTCTACGGTCTCTCGACGACCACGTTGGTCGACTTGATGACGGCGACCGCCGGTACGCCGGGCTCGAGCTTCAGCTCCTCGGCCGACTCCCGGCTGATCATGGACACCACGCGGAACGGGCCGGCCTGGATCTCGACCTGCGCGGACACGTCGCCGAGGATCACCTCGGTGACGATGCCCGAGAAGCGGTTGCGGGCCGAGGAGCCGGTGTGCTCGCGTTCGGTGCGGTTGAACTCCCTGGCGAACGCGGCCAGGTGGGGGCCCTCGATGATGCGCCGGCCCTGCTCGTCGCGCTCCGCCCGCAGCCGCCCGCTGTCGACCCAGCGCCTGAGGGTGTCCGCGCTCACGCCCATCAACGCGGCCGCCTCGCCGATCCGGTAGGTGTGCATGACTCGATCATAGTGACGCAGATGCGAGCTGGAAGCCCCTTGTCGGATTGCATGAGCCGGATCCCTGAGCTTTGGGGATCGCATGTGCGTTTCCACGACGGCCGGGCGCGGGTACGGTCACCGGGGGAGGTGGAAGCCCGTGACCGTGTCCGTTCCCGCGCCGCCGCCGGAGCTCGCCGGGTTCACCCTGAGCGGCGACCTGGCCCGCCCCGCCCCGCTCACCGTGCCGGACCTGCTCGCCTGGCCCCAGCACACGGCCCGGGTGAGCTTCGAGTGCCAGACCAGCGGTGTGCAGCACCACCGGTTCGAGGGCCCGTTGCTCCACGAGGTGCTGTGCTCGGCCGGTCCCGGCTTCGACCCCGGCCGCCGCAAGGACCGGTTGCGCTTCCTCATCGCCGTGACCGGGGCGGACGGCCACCACGCACTGCTGTCCTGGGCCGAGATCGACCCGGACTTCGGGCAGGCCCGCGTGCTGCTGGCCACCCGCATCGACGGTACCCCGCTGGACGTCCAGGGCCCGCAACTGGTGCTGCCCCAGGACCGTTGCGGGGCCCGGCACATCAGCGGCATCACCGGCATCCGCGTGGACGGCGGGTACGGCGGCGGCCCGGCGGCGGGGAGCGACGGGGGCCTGTGAGCGGGCACTACGATCGGCGGAATGCGACCCTCCCCCGCCGGCCTGGTCCGTGAGTTCCACACCGTCTTCGGCCTCGACGTCCGTCCCCGCCCGACCGAGATCCCGCCCGAGTACGCGGCGCACCGCCAGGACCTGCTGGCCGAGGAGGTGGCGGAGGTCGCCGAGGCCTCCGAGGCCGGGCCGCTGGACCACCTCGCGCACGAACTGGCCGACGTGGTCTACGTCGCGTACGGCACCGCGCTGGTGCACGGCATCGACCTCGACGAGGTCATCGCGGAGATCCACCGCGCCAACATGAGCAAGCTCGGCCCCGACGGACGGCCGGCCCTGCGGGCCGACGGCAAGGTCCTCAAGGGCGAGCACTACCGGGCCCCGGACGTCGCGGCGGTGCTGCGCGGCCAGGGCTGGACGCCCGCCGGGGAGTGACCCGGGGCGCGGCGCCGACCCCTGCCGTCGTGACGCCCTCGACGCCCTGGTGGCCCTGGTGGACGCGTACCCGGGCCGGTGAGCGGGCCGGGGTGCGGTGATAGGAGCGGGCTATCCCGCCATAGCGACGTTCGCTTTGACCCCCGGGTGGCCGGGCCGCGAACGTGAAGTGACCTTCCGCAGCGTCCACTTCACGGATGAGGAGCCGCAGTCATGGCAAAGGTGCTGTGCGTCCTGTACGACGACCCGGCCGACGGTTACCCGACCACGTACGCCCGCGACGACCTGCCGCGCATCGACCAGTACCCCGGCGGCCAGACCACCCCCACGCCGCAGGCGACCGACTTCACCCCCGGCGCCCTCCTCGGCAGCGTCTCGGGCGAACTGGGCCTGCGCCGCTTCCTGGAGGAGCGCGGCCACAGCCTGGTCGTCACCTCGGACAAGGACGGCGACGGATCGGTCTTCGACCGTGAGTTGGCCGACGCCGACGTGGTCATCTCCCAGCCCTTCTGGCCGGCCTACCTGACGCCCGAGCGCATCGCCGCCGCCAAGAACCTGAAGCTGGCCGTCACGGCGGGCATCGGCTCGGACCACGTCGACCTGGACGCGGCCGTCGCCCGCGGCATCACCGTCGCCGAGGTCACCTACTGCAACAGCATCAGCGTCGCCGAGCACGTGGTGATGATGACCCTGTCGCTGGTGCGCAACTACCTGCCCTCGCACCGGGTCGTCCTGGACGGCGGCTGGAACATCGCGGACTGCGTGGCCCGGTCGTACGACCTGGAGGGCATGCACGTCGGCACGGTCGCCGCGGGCCGCATCGGCCTGGCGGTCCTGCGCCGCCTGGCGCCCTTCGACGTGAAGCTGCACTACACCGACCGGCACCGGCTGCCGGAGGCCGTCGAGCAGGAGCTCGGGCTGACCTGGCACGAGAGCGCCGCCGACATGGTGCCGCACTGCGACGTCGTGACCGTCAACGCCCCGCTCCACCCGGAGACCGAGGGCCTCTTCGACGACAAGCTGATCGACACCATGAAGCGCGGCGCCTACCTCATCAACACCGCGCGGGCGCTGATCGTCGACCAGGACGCCGTGGGCCGGGCCCTGCGGGACGGACGGCTGGCGGGCTACGCGGGCGACGTCTGGTACCCGCAGCCGGCCCCCGCCGACCACCCGTGGCGCACCATGCCGCACCACGGCATGACGCCGCACATCTCCGGTTCCTCGCTGTCGGCCCAGGCCCGGTACGCGGCGGGGACCCGCGAGATCCTCGAGTGCTGGCTGGACGGCAGGCCGATCCGGGACGAGTACCTGATCGTCGCGGGCGGAGCGCTGGCGGGCACGGGCGCCCACTCGTACTCCATCACGGGCTGACCGGCCCCGGACCGGCCGCCGACCCGCAGGGCGCGCGGGTCGGCGCCGCCCGGCCCGCTCCGTCCTCCCCTCGTCCCCTCCCCTCCCCCGCCGACGCGGCCGGGGGGAGAATCGAGGGCATGACGGAGCGCAAGCCACCGGGCGTCCCCTTCGAGTCCTGGGTCGACAAGCAGATCCGGGAGGCGACGGAGCGCGGCGCCTTCGACAACCTGCCCGGCGCGGGGAAGCCGCTGGCCTCCCTGGACCGGCCCTACGACGAGCTGTGGTGGATCAGGGAGAAGATGGCCCGCGAGGGGCTGTCCCACCTCCCGGCGAGCCTGCGGCTGCGCAAGGAGGTGGAGGACGCGATGGACGCGGCCTCCCGCGCCCCCTCCGAACGCGAGGTGCGCCGCATCGTCGAAGAGGTCAACGAGACCATCCGCAGGGGCATCCGCACACCGATGGACGGCCCCCCGCTCGGCCTCGTCCCGTACGACGTCGACGCCGTCGTCGCCCGGTGGCGCGCAAAGCGCGCCTGAACCCGCACCCCGGACACGGCCCCGTGCGCCGGGTGCCGCGCCTCCAAGGGCCTCGCGGGCTTCGCCCGCGCCGGCTTCCGCCTGGCCGGGAAGTCGCCGCCCGCCGTGGGACGCCGCCCGCGGGTGCCGGTAGGGGATGCGGCTCGGCGGCCGCGGGCAACCTGCGACGGTGCTGCTGGGCTTCGCCCGCGCGCCGGACGTGGACCGGTGCGGCAGCGTCCGGCGGTGCCGGCCTGGATCTGCCCGGGCAGCCCCTCTTTGTTGTGGGGGTGTGGCCGGGCGCGACACCTACAAGGGTGTCGCTGGGTTCGTCCGCGCCGGCTCCCGCACCGCCGGTAGGGCGCCGCACCGCCGGGGTGCGCCGCCTGCAGGTGCCGGTAGGGATGCGGCTCGGCGGCCGCGGGCAACCTGCGACGGTGCTGCTGGGCTTCGCCCGCGCTCCGGACGCGGGCCGGTGCGGGAGTGTGCGGCTGTGCCCGCCCGGATCTGCCCGGGCAGCCCCTCTTCGTTGTGGGGGCCTGGCTGGACGCCGCACCTCCAAGGGCGTTGCGGGCTTCGTCCCGTGCGCCGGCGCCGCGCCTCCAAGGGCCTCGCGGGCTTCGCCCGCAGGGGCTTCCGCACCGCCGGGGTGCCGCCGCCCGCAGGTAACCCGGGGCGGCCGCCGCCGCCCCCCGGTCCTGCCGTAGGCCAGCGGTTGCGGGCCCCGGCGGGCTGAAAAATAGTCGGACTGTGAGAGGGCGGCCACGGGTCTCGATCCCGGAGGGGCTCCGTGCGCGGTTCGCGGACCTGCCGGTGCGGGCGCGCGCCCTGCGGGCCGACGCGGAGCGGCGGTTCCCGATCATCACCCGGCTCGCCGCCCGGCTGCTGAGCGTCAACGTGCTGGACGCGGCCACCCGGTTGGCCGCCCAGGCCTTCCTGACCGCCGTGCCGCTGCTGTTCGTCATCTCGTCCTTCGCGCCGGAGAGTGTGCGCCAGGAACTGTTCGACTCGCTGGTGCGGGTGATGGGGCTCTCCGGCCCCTCCCGTGAACAGCTGCGCTCGGTCTACGAGTCCGACCCCGGGAGCCTGCGGCAGACGGTGGGTGTGGTCGGCACCCTGATGGCCCTGCTGTCGGCGACGGCCTGCAGCCGGGCGATGCAGCGGGTGTGCGAACGCGCCTGGCACATGCCGAAGTCGGCGGCGCGCATCGCGGCCTGGCGCTGGTTCGCCTGGGTGTGCGCGGCGCTGCTCTACCTGGCCGTCCAGGGGCCGCTGCGGCTGGGTTTCGGCGCCGGCCGCTGGCTGGGCGTCCCGCTGGCCCTGGTGAGCGCGGTGGGGATCTGGTGGTGGACCCAGCACCTGCTGCTGGGCGGCCGGATCGGCTGGCGTCCGCTGCTGCCGGGGGCGCTGCTCACGGCGCTGTTCCTGGAGGCGGCGGTCTTCGCCGCTCCGCTGTACGTGCCGTCGGCGCTCAACCGCAGCCTGCAGGCGTACGGCTCGCTGGGCTCGGTGTTCACCCTGCTGTCCGGGCTGATCGCGCTGTGCGTCGTGGCGACCGTGTGCCTCACCGTGGGCGCGGTGTTCCACGGCGACCAGCCGGGGGCCGGGGCCGGTCCCGCCGCGCCCGGTCCGCCGGGGGAGGGCCGGGCGGGCGGCGGTCAGGCGGCGGGCGAGCGGTCCGGCCTGTAGTGCGCGAGCGCCCAGATGACGAAGATGTCGAGCGCGATGAGGATGATCGACCAGAACGGCAGGTAGGGCAGGTAGAGGAAGTTCACGATGATGCCCAGGCCGGCCAGGACGATGCCCGTGATGCGTGACCAGAGCGCGGCGCCGCTGAGGAGTGCGGTGCCCGTGACCACCAGGAGCACGCCGAGGACGAGGTGGATCCAGCCCCACGCGGTCAGGTTGAACTTGTAGATGTAGTTGCCGATCTGCGCGTACACGTTGTCCGCTGCGATCCCCGAGATGCCCTGGAAGATGGCCAGGACGCCGTCGACGAGCAGCAGGACGCCGGCGAAGGTGACGCCGCCGCGTGCCCACCCGTCGCGGTGGTTCCCGGTCCGGGGTGTGGTGCCGGTGGCTGCCATGGCTGCCTCCTCGCGTGATGGTGCTTCAGTGCCGCAGCGCCCGTTCCACCTGGGCCTCGACCGTGCCCGTCAGGTCGCGGTTGCTGCGTACCGTGGCCTCGCCGGACTTCTGCGGGGCCACGTCGGCGACGTTGACCACGGCGGCGTCGAGGAGGTTTCCGCTGGTGTCGCGGAAGGTCACCTCGACGGTGTACGTGGCCTGTTTGTCGCCGCTGTTGGTGGCCGTGACCGTGGTGGTGGCCTTGCCGCCCTCCACGGACACGGGGTCGAGCCTGACGTCGTCCTTCGCGTTGACGCCGTTCTTGATCTTCGCCAGCTGGGACTGCGCGGCGGCGGTCGCCGAGGCGACGGCCTCCGCACCCTCGGACACCAGCGAGGACGCGGCGGAAGCGGCCTTGGACGCCTTCTCGCCGGGGGTGCTCCCGGTGTCGGAACAGGCACTCGCGGCCAGCGCGGTGGCGGACAGCACGACCGCCGCGCACACCGCGCGACCCCGGTACGGCCTCGTCATTCCTACCTCCACGGACTCATGCGCCTCAAATGGCACATCAATCACCATACGTATTAAATTGCCGTGTCGCGTGGTGAAGGAGAGGCGGCGGTGGCATGGCGGGTTCAACGCCCGAGGGGCGTGACGATCTCGCCGAACTGCGCGCCCGGCTGTCGGCACTGGAGGCGCGGGAGACCGTTCCCGCGGGCGCCGGAGCGCAGACCCCGCCGCCTCACCGGCGACGCCCCGTGCGGGCCTTCTTCTCGGCCCTGTTCATCGTCGTGGCCTGCGTGTTCGTGCCGCTGAGCGCGCTGGCCGTCTGGGTGGACTCCGAGGTCGGCGACACCGACCGCTACGTCGCCACCGTCGCGCCCCTGGCGAGCGCCCCCGCCGTGCAGGACGCAGCCGCCAACCGGATCACGTCCGCCGTGATGCAGCGGATCGACGTGAAGAGCCTCCTGGACGAGGTCGCCCCGCAGGACCGCCCCCGCCTGGACCAGCTGCTCAGCCGGATTTCCGGCCCGCTGACCAGCGGCATCGAGAGCCTGGTGCACTCGACGGCGGAGAAGGTCGTGAGCAGCGAGGCCTTCGAAACGATCTGGACCGACGCCAACCGCCGGATCCACGACTCGCTGGACAAGGCGCTGACCGGCCAGGGGGGCGGCGCGGTCAAGCTGACCAACGACACCGTGGCGATCGACCTCGCCCCCGTCATCGACCAGGTCAAGCAGCGGCTGGTCGAGGCGGGCCTGACCATCGCGGCGAAGATCCCCGAGGTCCACACCGACTTCACCGTCGTGCGCTCCGAGAAGGTCGGCAAGATCAGGACCGCCTTCCGGCTGCTGCAGCTCGCCGGCCTCTGGCTGCCGGTCGTCACCGTCGTCCTCGCGGCCGCGGGCGTGCTGCTCGCCGTCCGCCGGCGCCGCGCCCTGGTCGCCGCCGCGCTGGGCTTCGCCGCCGCGGCCCTCGTGCTCGGCGCGGCCCTGACCGTCTTCCGGGCGATCTACCTCGACGCGCTGCCCGCCGACGTCGATCAGCGGGCGGCCGGGACGGTCTACGACGCCCTCATCCGCTTCCTGCGCCAGACCGTCCGCGCGGTGTTCGTGCTCGGCGTCGTCGTCGCGCTGGGCGCCTGGCTGAGTGGGCCCGGGCGGTACGCCCGCCGGACCCGGGGGGTGTGGGAGTCCGTGCTGGGCGGCGCGGGCGACGCGGCGCACCGGGTGGGGATGCGGACCGGTCCCGTCGGGCCCTGGCTCGTCCGCCACAAACTGCCGGTCGCCTGGGTCGTCGTCGCGGCCGCGGCCCTCGCGCTCGCCTTCTGGTCCTACCCGACCGGCTGGGTCGTCCTCGGGCTGGCCCTCGCCGTCGTCCTCGTCCTCGCCGTCGTGGAGTTCCTGGCCCGGCCCGACTGAGCGCTCACCCGATCGGCCACCCCGCGCTGCGCCAGGAAGGCCCCCGCCGGAGGCTGACGGGAGGTCCCGCCGGCGGAGGAGAACAGCCATGAGCGACGCGCAGCCGGCGGGCCGGCGATGACCTTCGGGCTGGCCCGCCGCCAGGTGCGGCCGCGGGTGCCGCTGCGGCACGGCGAGGGCGACCGCTCCCTGCTCACCAGCGTGCAGGGGCTCGCCGCGCTGTCGCTGGACGCCCTCAGCTCGGTGGCGTACGGTCCCGAGGCCATCGTCCTCGTGCTGATCGCCGCCGGGACCGCGGCGCTGACCGTGACGCTGCCCGTCATGCTGGTCATCGCGGGGCTGCTGGTCGTGCTGGTCATCTCGTACGGGCAGGTCATCGCGGTGCACCCGGACGGCGGGGGCTCCTACGCGGTGGCCAAGAAGGACCTCGGGGCGCGGGTGAGCCTTCTGGCGGCGGCCAGCCTGGTCGTCGACTACGTGCTCACCGTCGCCGTCAGCCTGGCCGCCGGCGCCGCAAGCCTCGCCTCCGCGTTCCCCTCGCTCACCCCCTACCTGCTGGAGATCTGCCTCGGCGGGCTCGCCCTGCTCACCCTGGTGAACCTGCGCGGCGTCGCCGACAGCGCGCGGGTGCTGATGCTGCCCGCGGCGCTGTTCGTGCTGTGCATCGGCGGGGTCGTCGTCGCCGGCCTGCTGCGCGCCCACCCCGCGGCGGTCGTCGGCAGCGCGCAGCCCGTCCACGCGACGGAGGCGCTGAGCGTGCTGCTGGTGCTGAAGGCCTTCTCCTCCGGCTGTTCCGCGCTGACCGGGGTGGAGGCCATCGCGAACTCCGTGCCCTCCTTCCGGCCGCCCAAGGTGCGCCGCGCCCAGCGCACGGAACTGATGCTCGGCGCGCTGCTGGGGCTGATGCTGATCGGCCTCGCGTTCCTGATCCGCCGGGACGAGGTCGCCCCGCGCGGCGGGGTGACCCTGCTGGCCCAGCTGACCGCGGGCTCCTTCGGCACCGGGTGGCCGTACTACGTCAGCAACCTGCTGGTCACGCTCGTCCTCGGGCTGGCCGCCAACACCAGCTTCGGCGGCCTGCCCGTCCTGATGAGCCTGCTCGCCCGCGACAACCGGCTGCCCCACGTCTTCGGGCTGCGCGCCGAGCGGCCCGTCTACCGCTACGGCGTCGTCGCCCTCGCGGTCGTGGCGGCGGTGCTGCTCATCGCCGTCGACGCGCAGACGCAACGGCTCATCCCGCTCTACGCCATCGGTGTGTTCACCGGCTTCACCATCAGCCAGACCGGGCTCGTACGGCACTGGAGGGGGGCGCGGCCGCGCGGCTGGGTGCCGCGGGTGGTGGTCAACGGGGTGGGCGCCGTGCTGACCGCGCTGGCCGGGGTGATCCTGGTGACCACCAAGTTCACCGAGGGCGCGTGGATGGTCGTCGTGGTGGTCCCGCTGCTGATGCTGCTCTTCGCCCGCATCGAGCACTACTACGCGGAGGTCGGCAGGGAACTCGCCCTCGGCACCGTCCCCGAGCGGCCGCGGCGCACCGACAGCCTGGTCATCGTCCCCCTCGGCGGGGTCAGCCGGCTCGCCCGGCACGCGCTGACCGCGGCCATCGCCCTGGGCGACGAGGTCGTCGCGGTCACCGTCGAGCCCGACCAGGCCAAGGCGCGCGAACTGCTCGACACCTGGGCGCGCTGGCAGCCCGGCGTCCGCCTCGACGTCATCGAGAGCCCGCACCGCTCCCTGGTGCTGCCGATCCTCTCCTACGTCCGCCGCATGTCGCAGGACGGCCGGCAGATCGCCGTCCTCATCCCCGAGGTCCAGCCGCGGCACGCCCGTTACCGCATCCTGCAGAACCAGCGCGGCATCCTCCTCGCCACGATCCTGCGCTCCCGCACCGACGCCGTGGTGTGCCTCCTGCCGTACCGGCTGGACATCTGACGCGCGGCGGAGCGCCGGGGCTCTTCGCGAACGGGGTTCTTCACGAACGGGACTCTTCGCGAACGGGGTGCTTCGCCGCCCGGGCGCTGCGCCTACCATCACCGCCGTGAGAACCGATGCGCACACCGGCGGCCGGGTCCTGGTCGCCGACGACGACGCGGCGATACGCAGGTCCCTGCAACGGGGGCTGCGCCTGGACGGCTTCTCGGTGAGCCTGGCCGACGGCGGCCGGGCCGCGCTCGCCGCCGTACGCGAGGCGGCGCCGGACGTGGTGGTCCTGGACATCTCCATGCCCGACCTCAGCGGGATCGAGGTGTGCCGCACGCTGCGCGAGCAGGACGACGACGTCCCCGTCCTGATGCTCTCCGCACTGGACGAGGCGGCCGACCGCGTCGCCGGCCTCCAGGCGGGCGCCGACGACTACCTGGTCAAGCCCTTCGCGCTGCAGGAACTGGTCCTGCGGCTGCGGGCGCTGCTGCGCCGGCGTCCCCCCGCCGCGGGCGGGCGGGTGCGCGCCGGGGGGCTGCTGGTCGACCCCGCGGCGCGGGAGGCCCGGCTGGACGGCGAGCCGCTGGCGCTGACCCGGCGGGAGTTCGAGCTGCTGGAGGTCCTCGCCCGCAACGCCGGGCTCGTGCTCACCCGCGACCAGCTGCTGGACCGGGTCTGGGGCTACGACTTCGACGTGCGCACGGACGCCGTGGACACCTTCGTCAGCTATCTGCGGCGCAAGATGGAGGCGGGCGGCCGGCCGCGGATCCTGCACACGGTGCGCGGCGTCGGCTTCGTCCTGCGCGACGACCGGGACGAGCGTGATGAACGGGACGACCTCTCGTGAGGCTGTCCACGCGGGTCGCCCTCGCCGTGGGCGTGGTCGTCCCGCTGCTCGTCCTCGCCTCCGGCGCGCTGCTGATCCGGCTGGTCGCCGCCGACCTGCACGCCCAGCAGGACGCCCACCTGCGGGAGCGCGCCACGGCCGTCGCCGCGGACGCCAAGGCCCTGCTGCGGGCCACCGCCGCGGACCGTCCGGCGGCCGAACAGGCCCGTACGCGCAGGCTGTTCAGCTCCGCCCTCGACGTGGGCATCCGGCTGACCGGCCCCGAGGGCACGGTGTCGGGCGGCCCCCAGCCGGACGCGTCCGCCGCGCTGCCCGCCCGTGCGCCCTCGCCGGTCACGGTCCTGGCCGGCGGCACCCGCTGGCGCGTGCTGTCCGTGCCGGTGAACGGCGGCCGCAAGGGCGTCCGGGGCACCCTGTGGCTGTTCTCGCCGGACGCGGCCACGCGGACCCAGCTGCAGCAGGTGCGCCGCCGCGTGGTGACGGTGGCGCTGCTGGCCGCCCCGGTGTCCGGACTGCTGGCCTGGGCCGCGGCGGGCCGCGCCGTCCGTCCGCTGCGCCGGCTCCAGCAGCGCGCGAGCGGCCTCGACCCGCGCGTCAGCGCCGTACGCCTGGAGCACACCCCCGCCCGGATCACCGAGGTCGACGACCTCGCGCACACCCTGCGGACCGTGCTCGCCCGCTACGACGAGCAGGCCGCCAGGACCGGTGAGGCGCTCGCCACCGCCCGCTCGTTCGCCGCGGTCGCCTCGCACGAACTGCGCAACCCGCTGATGAGCATGGGCACCAACCTCGACATCCTCGCCGCCCACCCCGGCCTGCCGGACACGGAGCGCCACGAGGTCGTGGACGACCTGCGCGCCGAACACGCCCGCGTGCTGGGGCTGCTGGTCATGCTGCGCGCCCTCGCCCAGGGCGACCTCGTCGAGGAGGACGCCTTCGGTCCCGTCGACGCGGCCGAACTCGTCGACGCCTCCGCCGCCGACCTGCGGCGCCGCCACCCCGAGGCACGGGTCGAGGTGACGGCGGCGCCCGGGCTCCTCGTCCACGGCTGGGAGCAGGGGCTGCGGTCCATGACGGACAACCTGCTGGCCAACGCCACCGTCCACGGGCGCGCTCCGGGCGGCCGGCCCCACATCGAGGTGACCCTGCGGCGCGGGCACGACGAGCGCGCCCCGGTCGTCGTCCTCACCGTCGACGACCACGGGCCCGGCATCCCGCCCGAGGCGCGGGCCGCGGTCTTCGCCCGCTTCCACCGGCGTCCCGACAGCCCCGGCTCCGGGCTCGGACTGACCCTGGTCGCCCAGCAGATCGCGCTGCACCGGGGCACGGTCGCCGTACTGGACCGCCCCGACGGCGCGCCGGGCACCCGCTTCGAGGTGCGGCTGCCGCTCGGCGCCGTCCGCGACGGCGACCCGCCGACCGTGCCGCTCCAACTGCCGCGCCGCGACTGGCTCTCCGGGCGGGCCGGCGAACCACAGGGTTTCCACAAGGACGCTCCCTAATGTCCGTCGCGAAGGCGCTCCGCGCTCGCTTCCGACCGAAGGAGGACGTCATGCGACACCGCACCACCGCCGTGGCCCTGGCCACCGTCGTCACCCTGCTGGGCCTCGCCGGCCCCGCCACCGCCGACGCCGGCGCCGGCCGCACCCCGGCCGCCGCCCCCACCGGGGACGGCGCCAAGGGCCTGTGCAAGCGCGCCGGGAAGATCGACGCCCGCATCGACCGGGCACTGAAGCGGCTGAACGGGCCGGCCACGCGCCGCGGTTCGATCGAGCGGCTGGAGAAGCGGGTCGCCAACGCCAGGGCCGCCGGGCACGACGAGATCGCGACGTACCTGGACGACCGGCTGACCTTCCGCAAGTCCCTGCCGTCGACCCTGGACAAGCGCCGCACCGACCTGGCCCGGGTCCGCAGCTGGTGCGCCTCCCACGACAACGGCGCCGCCTCGTGACCCGCCGCCTGGCGGCACTCGCCGCCGCCGCGGCGGCCTGCGCGGCACTGCTGACCGCCTGCGGCCCGTCCGCCGCCCCCACCTCGGCCCCGACCGCCCCCGCCACCGCCCCGGCCCCCTCGGCCCCCGCCGACTTCGCCCGCATCGTCGACGACGCGGAGAGCGCCGCCGCAGCGGCCGACGCGGACGCGGCCCGCGGCGACGACTGACACGAGCCCGCCCGCCGCGGGCGCGCCACCCCACCCGCACACGGCCGGCCCCTCACCGGAGGCGGAACCACCTCAGCCACCGGGCCCCGGGCCCCGGGCTCACCTGGGACTTCACGTAGAGTGCGGTGCCCGCCCGTTCCCGCCGACTGCCGAGGTGACCGTGATGGACGACGACGCGTCCGCCCCCGTGGCCGTCGTCGGGATCGGCGCCGACGGCTGGGCTGGGCTGTCCGCCGTGTCGCGGGAGGCGCTCACCGGGGCCGGGGTCGTCATCGGCGGCCCGCGCCAACTGGAGCTGCTGCCCCCGGAGGTCACCGCCGAGCGGGTCGCCTGGCCGTCGCCGCTGCGGCCCGCCGTGCCGGGGCTGCTCGCCGCCCACGCCGGGCGGCGGATCGCGGTGCTGGCCAGCGGTGACCCCATGTTCCACGGCATCGGGCGGACGCTCACCGAGGTACTGGGCGCGGACCGGCTGCGGGTGCTCCCGCACCCCTCGTCGGTGTCGTACGCCTGCGCGCGGCTGGGCTGGGCGGTGGAGGACACCGACGTGGTCAGCCTGGTCGGGCGGCCGCTGCCCGCGCTGGCGGGCGCGCTGCACGACGGGCGCCGGGTGCTGGTGCTGAGCCGGGACGCCGGGAGCCCGGCCGCGGTGGCCGGGCTGCTGCGCGAACGGGGCTTCGGCGCCAGCCGGTTGCGCGTGCTGGAGCAACTGGGCTCGCCCCGCGAACGGATCCTGGACGGCACGGCCGGCGACTGGCCGCACGCGCCCGGCGATGCGCTGAACGTCGTCGCCGTCGAGTGCGCCGCGGACCCCGGCGCGCCGCGGCTGGGCCTGGTCCCCGGGCTGCCCGACACCGCGTACGAGCACGACGGGCAGCTCACCAAGCGCCACGTACGGGCCGCGACGCTCGCCGCCCTCGCGCCCGCGCCCGGCGAACTGCTGTGGGACGTGGGCGGCGGCTCCGGCTCGATCGCCGTCGAGTGGATGCGGGCGCACCGGACCTGCCGCGCCGTCACCGTGGAGCGCGACCCCGTGCGCGCGGAGCGCATCACGCGCAACGCGGCCGCGCTCGGCGTTCCCGCGCTGCGCGTGGTGACCGGTGCCGCCCCGGCCGCGCTGGACGGACTGCTCGTCCCCGACGCCGTGTTCGTCGGCGGCGGGCTCACCGCGCCCGGCCTCCTGGAGGCCTGCTGGGCGGCCCTGCGGCCGGGCGGGCGGCTGGTCGCCAACACCGTCACGCTGGAGTCCGAGGCCCTGCTCGCCCGGTGGTACGCGCGGCACGGGGGCGAACTCGTCCGGCTCGCCGTCGCGCACGCCGTGCCGGTGGGAGGCTTCACGGGCTGGCGCCAGGCCATGCCCGTCACCCAGTGGTCCGCCGTCAAACCCACCGGAGGGCAGCCATGACCGTCCACTTCATCGGTGCCGGACCCGGCGCCGCCGACCTGATCACCCTGCGCGGCCTGCGGATCCTGGCGGCCAGCAAGGTCTGCCTGTACGCGGGGAGCCTCGTGCCCCGCGAACTGCTCGCCGAGTGCCCGCCGGACGCCCGGCTCGTGGACACGGCGCAGCTCACGCTCGACCGGATCACCGAGGAACTGGTCCGCGCCCACGAGGAGGGCCACGACGTGGCCCGGCTGCACTCGGGCGACCCGTCCGTCTTCAGCGCCGTCGCCGAGCAGATGCGCCGCCTCGACGCAGCCGGCGTCCCGTACGACGTCGTCCCCGGCGTCCCGGCGTTCGCGGCGGCCGCCGCCGCCCTGAAGCGGGAGCTGACGGTGCCGACCGTCGGCCAGACCGTCATCCTCACCCGGATCGCGCAGCAGGCCACGCCCATGCCGGAGGGGGAGGACCTGGCGACGCTGGGCCGCAGCGGCGCGCTGATGGTGCTGCACCTGGCGGCCCGCTACGTCGACCGCGTGGTGGCCGAACTCACCCCGCACTACGGGGCCGACTGCCCGGCGGCCGTCGTCGCGATGGCCTCGCGCCCCGACGAGCTGGTGCTGCGCGGGACGCTCGCGGACATCGCCGAGCAGGTGAAGACGGCCGGTGTGGTTCGCACGGCGGTCATCATGGTCGGCCGCACGCTGGGCGCGGAACAGTTCCGTGACAGCCACCTCTACTCGGCCGAGCGCGTCCACCGGCACGCGACGGAGTGCGGCACCTCCTCGTAGGGGCTGACACCGGCTGTGCCGCCGTCTCGCAGGGGCCTCAGCCGAGGTCGTAGTCGAACCAGATGCGGTGGGTGCCGTCCTCGTCGACCGCGAGGCCGCCCGTGCCGGTGATCCCGGCCAGCTCGCCGGTGCCGCTGGTGGGGACGACGACGAAGAACTCGGCGGCGCGGTCGCTGCCCGAGGTCGTCGCCGAGTGGGCGAAGTTGAAGGTGCCCTCGAGGCCGTTCAGCGCGCCCTCGAAGGACTCCATCGCCACATAGGTGCCGATCCCGCTCGCCTGGTCGTAGGCCGCCGTGAAGAGGGTCGACGAGCGGCCGGTGACCTCGCCCTCGAAGGTCTTGTCGATCCTGGCGACCCCCACCGGCGTCCCGGTGGCCACGGCCGGCTCCGGTACGAGCTCGGTCGGCACGAACGACGTGACGCTGAACGTTCCCGCGGCTCTCATGCCCCGAGCGTAGCGACGGCCCGGGTCCCGCGGGGGCGTCTCAGCCCGCGCGGCCGACGATCGTGCCGGCGCGGTCGATGCAGATGACGTCGACCGCGACCGGGGCCTCGCGCAGCACGCCGACGGCGGTGCGGCGGGCCTCCTCGGCGACGAGGTCGCCGAGGGGGACGCCGTGGGCCAGGCAGGACTGGACGGCCTGCAGACCGGTGTTGGCGGTGGCGACGGCCTCGGCCAGGGCCTCGTCGGCGCCGCCGCGCCGGGCCAGGTCCGCGAGGAACGCCTTGTCGACCTGGGAGCGCGAGGAGTGCAGGTCGAGGTGGCCCGCGGCCAGTTTGGAGAGCTTGGCGAAGCCGCCCGCGATCGTGAGTCGCGGCACCGGGTGGCGGCGCAGGTACTTCAGCACGGCGCCCGCGAAGTCCCCCATGTCCAGCAGCGCGTCCTCGGGCAGGCCGTGCACGGCGACGGCCACCTTCTCCGACGTCGAACCGGTGCAGCCCGCGACGTGGGTGCGGCCCGCCGCGCGTGCCACGTCCACCCCGCGCCGGATGCTGTCGATCCAGGCCGAGCAGGAGTACGGCACCACGATGCCGGTGGTGCCGAGCACCGACAGCCCGCCGAGGATGCCGAGCCGCGGGTTCCAGGTGCGGCGGGCCAGTTCCTCGCCGTTGTCTATGGAGACGGTGATCTCGGCGTCGCAGGCGGTGCCGTACCGCGCGGCGACCTCCGCCAGGTGGTCGCGCATCATCGTGCGCGGGACGGGGTTGACCGCGGGCTCGCCCACCGCGAGCGGGAGTCCGGGCCGGGTGACGGTGCCGACGCCGGGGCCGGCGCGGAAGACGACGCCGCTGCCGGGGGCGCCGTGGCGCACCGTGGCCCGGACGAGCGCGCCGTGGGTGACGTCGGGGTCGTCGCCCGCGTCCTTGACGACGCCGGCCATGGCCCAGCCGTCGCCGCGATCCTCAACGGCGAGGGCGAAGGCGGGCCGCTGCCCCTTGGGCAGGGTGATGGTCACCGGGTCGGGGAACCCGCCGTCCAACAGGGCGGTGTACGCGGCGGTGGCGGCCGCCGTGGCGCAGGCGCCGGTGGTCCAGCCGTGCCGCAGCCCGGTCCGTTCCAGCTGGGCGCTCCGGCCGCCGCTCACCGCGCACCGTAGGGTGCGGGGATGACCGGCAGACAGCGGCACGTCCTCGTCCTGGGCGGCACCACCGAGGGGCGCCGCCTCGCGGAGGCGCTGGCCGCCGACCCGGCGGCGTGGCGGGTGACCAGCTCGCTCGCGGGGCGGGTGGAACGGCCGCGGCTGCCGCCGGGGGAGGTGCGCACGGGCGGCTTCGGCGGCCCCGCGGGGCTCGCGGCGTGGCTGCGCGCACACGCGGTCGACGTGGTCATCGACGCCACCCATCCTTTCGCCGGGACGATGTCCTTCAACGCCGCCGAGGCGGCCTCGGCCACCTATGTTCCCCTGCTCGCCCTGCGCCGCCCCGGCTGGGTCGCCGCCCCCGGCGACCGACGGCACCCGGTGGCGTCCCTGGCGGAGGCGGCGGCGCTGCTGCCGGGGCTCGGGCGGCGGGTCTTCCTCACCACGGGCCGTACGGGGCTGGCGGCCTTCGCCGGGCTCACGGACCTGTGGTTCCTGGTGCGTTCGGTGGACGCCCCGGCGCCGCCGCACCCCCCGCGGACGGAGGTGCTGCTGGACCGGGGCCCGTTCACGCTGGACGGGGAGCTGGAGCTGATGCGCCGGCACCGCGTCGACGTGCTGGTCACCAAGGACAGCGGCGGCACCGCCACCGCGCCCAAGCTCGCGGCCGCCCGCGAACTGGGGCTGCCCGTGGTGGTCGTGGAGCGCCCGCCGGTCCCGGAGGGGGTGCCCGTCGTCCCGGACGTGCCGGGCGCGCTGGAGTGGCTGCGCGCGCTGCCGGCCTGAGCGGGCGGCCCGGGCGTCAGGCCGGGTACCGCCGGGGCGTCCACACCACCGTGGTGCCGTCGCCGCGCCGTACCGTCCTGGTCTGCGAGGAGCCGACCAGCAGCACGCACCGCATGTCGACGGTCGCCGGGTCCAGATCCTCCAGGGTGGTGACCCGTACGGCCTGCTCGGGTCCGCCGACGTCCCGGGCGACGACCACGGGCGTGCCCGGCACGCGGCCCTCGCGCAGCACCTTCAGCGCGTTCTCCAGCTGCGTCCGGCGGCTGTGGGAGGCCGGGTTGTAGAGCGCGAGCACGAGGTCGGCGGCCGTGGCGGCGCGCAGCCGCTCCTCGACGACGGTCCAGGGCTTGAGCCGGTCGGAGAGCGAGACGACCGCGTAGTCGTGGCCGAGGGGCGCGCCCGCGAGGGCCGCCGCCGACTGGGCGGCGGTGATGCCCGGCACGACCCGTACGCGGACACCGAGGTAGGGCTCGGCGGAGGCGGCCTCCAGCACGGCGGTGGCCATGGCGAAGACGCCCGGGTCGCCCGAGGACACCACGGCGACCTTGCGTCCGCGCCGCGCGAGGTCGAGGGCGAACTCGGCGCGTTCGGCCTCGACCCGGTTGTCGGAGGCGTGCCGCGACTGCCCGGGGCGGACCGGGACGCGGTCCATGTAGGTGGTGTAGCCGACGAGTTCGTCCGCACCGGCGAGCGCGGACCTCGCCTCGGGCGTCAGCCACATGGGCCCGGCCGGGCCGAGTCCGACGACCACGACCTCGCCGTCCGCCGGTGCCGGGTCCGGGGCGGGCCGTTCGTCGACGCGGCTGGGGAGCACGGCGACGGCGAAGTAGGGCACCGACTCCGGGTCGACGTCGGCGATCATGTCCAGCCGCTCGGCCTCCATGGTGGCGCGTTCGACGTAGTGCGCGTCCTCCAGCCGCCCGGCCGTCTCCAGGGCGCGGCGCACGGCGGGGAAGGTGCGGCCGAGCTTCATCACGGCCGCCGCGTCGGCGGTCGCGAGCCGGGCCGCGAGCTCCCCCTCCGGCAGCGTGCCGGGCAGGATCGTCAGCACCTCCTCGCCCTCCACCAGGGGCCGTCCGATGCGGGCGGCGGCGGCGCTGACGGAGGTGACGCCGGGGATCACCTCGGCCGGGTAGCGGTCGGCGAGCCGCTTGTGCATGTGCATGTACGAGCCGTAGAAGAGCGGGTCGCCCTCCGCGAGGACGGCGACGGTGCGCCCGGCGTCCAGGTGCGCGGCGAGCAGTTCGGCCGACTCGGCGTAGAAGTCGTCCAGCGCGCCCCGGTAGCCGCCGGGGTGGTCGGTGGTCTCCGTCGTGATCGGGTACATCAGCCGCTCCTCGATCTGCTCGGGGCGGATGTGCGCCGCGGCGATGGAGCGGGCGATGCTGCGGCCGTGCCGGGCGCAGTGGTACGCGATGACGTCGGCGGAGCGGATGACCTCCACGGCCCGCACGGTCATCAGGGAGGGGTCTCCGGGGCCGAGGCCCACTCCGTAGAGACGGCCGGTGGTCATGCGATTTCGCTTTCGGTCGCAAGGGCGTTGAGGGCGGCGGCCGCCAGGGCGCTGCCGCCGCGCCGGCCCCGCACCACCAGGTGTTCCAGGCGGGAGGGGTGCGCGGCCAGGGCGTCCTTGGACTCGGCGGCGCCGACGAAGCCGACGGGCACGCCGATGACGGCGGCGGGGCGCGGTGCGCCCGCCTCGACCATCTCCAGCAGCCGGAACAGGGAGGTGGGGGCGTTGCCGACGGCGACGACGGCGCCTTCCAGGCGGTCCCGCCACAGTTCCATGGCGGCGGCGCTGCGGGTGGTGCCGAGTTCGGCGGCGAGGGCCGGGACGGCGGGGTCGGAGAGGGTGCAGACCACCTCGTTGTCGGCGGGCAGCCGTTTGCGGGTGACGCCGCTGGCGACCATCTGCACGTCGCAGAGGATCGGCGCCCCGGCGCGCAGCGCGGCGCGGGCGTCCGCGACCACCGACGGGCTGTAGGCCAGGTCCCGTACGAGGTCGGTCATGCCGCAGGCGTGGATCATGCGGACGGCGACCTGCGCCACGTCCGGTGGCAGACCGTCGAGTTCCGCCTCGGCGCGGATGATGGCAAAGGACTGACGGTAGATCTCCGGTCCGTCCTTCTCGTACTCGATCACGTCGTCCTCGGGGGTGGTGGGGTGCTGGTGCGGCGGGCGGTGTCCAGGGCGGCGGGCAGGTCCGCGGCGGTGGTGGCGGAGGTGGTGGCGGAGGTGGTGCCCGCCGTGGCGACGCGGTAGCGGCCGTCGGCGCCGGCGACCACGTCGACCCACGAGCCGTCCGGGTGGCCGCAGCGGCGCTCGCAGCCGGAGAAGTGCACGGGCAGCAGGCGGTGCCCCGGCTCGGGGACGGCGTCGCGCAGTGCGGTCCCGGCGTCGGCGCGTACGTCCGCCAGCGACTTGGCGCATCCCGGGCGTCCCGCGCAGGCGGTGACGCCGCGCCACGGGGAGTCCTCGCCGGTCAGGAAGCCGGCCGCGGCCAGGCGGGCCGGCGCCTCCCGCGCGGCGGCGCGCGGCAGGCCCGGCACGACGACGCCGCGCCAGGGGGTGACCCGCAGTTCCCCGGCGCCGGACCGGGCGACGTCCGCGAGCAGCCGCCACGCCCCGGTGGTGAGACGGCCCAGGCGGACGCCCACGGACAGCGCGCAGGTGGTTCCGTCGGGGTGCGGGACGAGGCCGAGCGGGGGCGGTCCGCCCGCGACGGCTGCCGAGGGTCCGGCGGACGCGGCGCCTTCGGCGCGCAGCCGCGCCGCGATGGCGGTGCCGTCCGGGTCGATGTCGGCGATCCGCCAGGCACGGGCGCCGCGTTCGGCGGCGAGCGAGAGGAAGGTCTCGGCGGCGCGCACCGCCCAGTGCGGGGCGTCGGCGGCCGGCACCCGCGCGACGGGCCGCCCGGCGAGGCGGAGTTCGGCGGCGGCGCCGGGTCGGGCGATCAATGTCACATCGGCGCCGAGTGCGGCGGTGTCGCCGCGGCCGTCGTCGAGGGCGAAGAGGAAGCGTCCGGAGAGTCCGGCGGCGGCCGGGCTCGCGCAGAGCAGGGCGTCCAACCGCCGTATCCAGCCGCGCAGGTCGCCGTGACCGCGGCCGTCGAGTCCGGCGAGCGGCGAGGCGACGACGTTGCGGGCCCTCTCGTGGGCCCACGAGGGCAGCAGCCCGGCCTCGCCGAGCAGCGCCGCCAGCTCGGTCCCCGCGCCGGGGTCGCGCAGTCCGCGCACCTGGAGGTTGCCGCGGGAGGTGAGGTCGATGCGCCCGTCGCCGAGGCGGTCGGCGGCGTCCGCCGGCGCCTCGGTCTGACGTATCGTCAGCAGGCCGCCGGGGATGCGGATGCGGGCCAGCCCGCCGTCGTCGGCGGCGTGCAGGCGCAGCGCGCCGGGGCAGGCGTCGTCACGTCCGCGCCCCGCCGTCGCTGCGGCGAAGGCGCCGCTCACGGGGGGATCGGAGGGCGACGGCATGGCCGCGAGCATACCCGCGGCCGTCAGCGGGCCGTCCGGACCGTAGGGCCCCGGGACGGGCGCGGGCCCGTCCCGCGGACCTGGGCCGTGTCGTCGAACGCCCTCCCCGAACCCTCGGCTGGGGCTGCCACGCTGCGTTGTCGAAGCGTCCGAGCGCCCCACTGCGAGGACACTTCTCCGCCCCGCCCCGCCCCGCCCCGCCCCGCCCCGCACCGCGGGCACCTTCCAGCGCGGACCGGCGGAGCTCGTTCGACGACACGACCTGGGCCGCATCGCCCTGCCCGGTACGCGCATCCGCCGCGTCGCTGCGGTTCGCCGATGCCTGCCGCCGTTGCCGTCCGCCCGCGCGCTGTGCTGCGGGGCACCTCCCAGCACCCGGTGCGCCCGCACGCGTCCGGCAATGTTCCGTCCCCCACATCGATCCGAAAGAGACGCCGAAGCCCCTTACTATGCTGGGCGGGCAGGTCATCCAGCCGCGCCCACGCCATCGACGGCATCAGCGGAGGAAACCGGTGCGATTCCGGTGCGGTCCCGCCACTGTCACCGGGGCCGGCGCGTGAGCGCCGGGCCACGGGAGCCAGGAACTCCCGCCGTCCTCCACCGGCCCGGGGCGCGGACCCCGAGGAAGGCACGTCCGACGTGATCCTGCTGCTGTCGACCTCCGACACCGACCTGCTCAGCGCCCGCGCCGCGAACGCCGCCGGCGGGCCCGTCCCGATCCGCTTCGCCAACCCCGCCCGGCTGCCGCAGGACGAGCTGCCCGCTCTCCTCGACGGCACCGACCTGGTCGTCGTACGGCTCCTCGGCGGCCGCCGCGCCTGGGAGGAGGGCCTGGACGCGCTGCTCGCGGGGCCGCGCCCGGTGGTGGTGCTCACCGGTGAACAGGCTCCGGACGCCCAGCTGATGGAGCTGTCCACGGTCCCCGTCGGGATCGCGGCCGAGGCCCACGGGTACCTCGCGCACGGCGGCCCCGCCAACCTGGCCCAGCTGGCCCGCTTCCTGTCCGACACGGTGCTGCTGACCGGCCACGGCTTCGAGCCCCCCGCCTCGGCCCCCTCCTGGGGCCGGCTGGAGCGCCCCGCCGCCGCGACCGGCGGCCCGCTGGTCGCCGTCCTCTACTACCGGGCGCACCACATGAGCGGCAACACCGCCTTCGTGGAGGCCCTCTGCGCCGCGATCGAGCAGGCCGGCGCCCGGGCGCTCCCGCTGTACGTGGCCTCGCTGCGCGCCCCCGAGCCCGAACTGCTCGACGCCCTGCGGGACGTGGACGCCGTCGTCACCACCGTGCTCGCGGCCGGCGGCACCCGCCCGGCCGACGCCTCGGCGGGCGGCGACGAGGAGGCCTGGGACGCGGGCGCGATCGCCTCGCTGGACGTGCCGGTGCTGCAGGCGCTCTGCCTGACCTCCTCCCGCGAGACGTGGGAGGGCAGCGATGAGGGCCTGTCCCCGATGGACGCCGCGACGCAGGTCGCCGTCCCCGAGTTCGACGGCCGGCTGATCACCGTCCCGTTCTCGTTCAAGGAGATCGACGAGGACGGCCTGCCCGTCTACGCCCCCGACGCCGAGCGCGCCGCCCGCGTCGCGGGCATCGCCGTCCGCCACGCGCGGCTGCGGCACATCCCGGTCGCGGAGCGCCGGCTGGCGCTGGTGCTGTCCGCGTACCCGACCAAGCACTCCCGCATCGGCAACGCGGTGGGCCTCGACACCCCCGCCAGCGCGGTCGCGCTGCTGCGCCGGCTGCGCGCGGAGGGCTGGGACTTCGGGCCCGGGGAGGAGATCCCGGGCCTGGTCTCCGGGGACGGTGACGAGCTGATCCGCGCCCTGATCGACGCGGGCGGCCACGACCAGGAGTGGCTGACCGAGGAGCAACTGGCCGCCAACCCGGTCCGCGTCCCGGCCGCCGACTACCGCCGCTGGTTCGGCGCGCTGCCGCAGGAGCTGCGGGACGCTGTGACGGAGCACTGGGGGCCGCCGCCCGGCGCGATGTTCGTCGACACCAGCGTCAACCCCGAGGGCGACATCGTGCTGGCCGCGCTGCGCCGCGGCAACCTGCTGATCCTCATCCAGCCGCCGCGCGGCTTCGGCGAGAACCCGATCGCGATCTACCACGACCCCGATCTGCCGCCCTCCCACCACTACCTGGCCGCCTACCGCTGGATCGCCACGGCGCGGGCGGACGGCGGTTTCGGCGCCGACGCGATGATCCACCTGGGCAAGCACGGCAACCTGGAGTGGCTGCCCGGCAAGAACGCGGCCCTGTCCGCGGCCTGCGGCCCCGACGCCGCCCTCGGCGACCTGCCGCTGGTCTACCCGTTCCTCGTCAACGACCCCGGCGAGGGCACCCAGGCCAAGCGCCGTGCCCACGCGACCCTCGTCGACCACCTGGTGCCGCCGATGGCCCGCGCCGACTCCTACGGCGACATCGCGCGCCTGGAGCAACTGCTCGACGAGCACGCCGCGATCGCGTCCATGGACCCGGCCAAGCTGCCCGCCGTCCGCGCCCAGATCTGGACGCTCATCCAGGCCGCCAAGCTCGACCACGACCTGGGCCTGGAGGACCGGCCGCACGACGCCGAGTTCGACGACTTCCTGCTGCACGTCGACGGCTGGCTCTGCGAGATCAAGGACGCCCAGATCCGCGACGGCCTGCACGTGCTGGGCCAGGCCCCCACCGGCGCCGAGCGGGTCAACCTGGTGCTGGCCATCCTGCGGGCCCGGCAGATCTGGGGCGGTACGGCCGCGCTGCCGGGGCTGCGGGAGGCCCTCGGCCTGGACGAGTCGAAGGCCACCCGGCTCTCCGCGGACGCCGCCGAGGAGCAGGCCCGCGCACTGGTGCAGGCCATGGAGGACGCCGGCTGGGCGCCGGAGTCCGTCGCCGCGGTCGCGGACGGCCTGCCCGGGGACGTCGCCCGGGTGCTGGACTTCGCCGCCCGGCAGGTCGTGCCGCGGCTGGCCCGTACGACGGACGAGACCGAGGCCGTCGTGCACGCGCTGAACGGCGGTGCCGTGCCCGCGGGTCCCTCGGGCTCGCCGCTGCGCGGGCTGGTCAACGTGCTGCCGACCGGCCGCAACTTCTACTCCGTCGACCCCAAGGCGGTGCCCAGCAGGCTCGCCTGGGAGACCGGCCAGGCCCTCGCCGACTCGCTGCTGGCCCGCTACCGCGAGGACGGCGACGGCAGCTGGCCGCAGTCGGTGGGCCTGTCGCTGTGGGGCACCAGCGCGATGCGCACCGCGGGCGACGACGTCGCCGAGGCGCTGGCGCTGCTGGGCGTGCGGCCGGTGTGGGACGACGCGTCCCGCCGCGTCACCGGCGTGGAGGCGGTACCCGCCGCGGAGCTGGGCCGTCCGCGGGTCGACGTCACCCTGCGCATCAGCGGCTTCTTCCGCGACGCGTTCCCGCACGTGGTGGGCCTGCTGGACGACGCGGTGCGGCTCGTCGCGGGCCTCGACGAGCCGGACGAGGTCAACTTCGTGCGCGCCCACACCCGCGCCGACCTCGCCGCGCACGGCGACGAACGCCGGGCCACCACCCGCATCTTCGGCTCCCGGCCGGGGACGTACGGCGCGGGCCTGCTGCAGCTGATCGACAGCCGCGACTGGCGCAGCGACGCCGACCTCGCCGAGGTCTACACCATGTGGGGCGGTTACGCGTACGGGCGGGGCCTCGACGGGCGCCCGGCCCGGGAGGAGATGGAGACCGCCTACCGGCGGATCGCGGTGGCGGCGAAGAACACCGACACCCGCGAGCACGACATCGCCGACTCCGACGACTACTACCAGTACCACGGCGGCATGGTCGCCACCGTCCGCGCGCTGACCGGCCGTTCCCCCGAGGCCTACATCGGCGACTCCACCCGCCCGGAGACGGTGCGCACCCGCACCCTGACCGAGGAGACCTCCCGGGTCTTCCGCGCCCGGGTGGTCAACCCCCGCTGGATCGCGGCGATGCGCCGGCACGGCTACAAGGGCGCCTTCGAGCTGGCCGCCACCGTCGACTACCTCTTCGGCTACGACGCCACGACGGGCGTCGTAGCCGACTGGATGTACGACAAGCTGGCCCGCACCTACGTCCTGGACCCGGAGAACCGGGCCTTCCTCCAGGAGGCCAACCCCTGGGCGCTGCACGGCATGGCGGAGCGGCTGCTGGAGGCGGAGTCGCGCGGCATGTGGGCCGAGCCGGACCCGGAGGTCGTCGAGCAGCTCCGCCAGGCCTTCCTGGAGACGGAGGGCGACCTGGAGGGCGGCGAGTAGGCCGTCACCCGATGGTCGGCGCCGCCGAGGCCGTGGCCGGCGGCGCGGCCGACGGGTTGACCACGAGGGTCGGCTCGCCGGGGACGGGCGTCGGCGCGACCAGGTCCTTGGGGTCGGTGGTGGGGCTGGCGGTGGTCTGCGCGACGATCGTCGGGAAGTCCACCAGCCCGGTCCGCTCCATGACCGTGATGTGGTCCAGCACGGTGTCGTTGGCCTGGTCGGCCAGCTGCCGCACGAGGCTGTTCATGGTGGTGGAGCGGACCTTGGCGATCGTGTTGAAGATCTGGCCGTGGGTCAGCCGCAGGATGTTGGCGAGCTTGCTGTCGAAGTCGCCCCCGGAGGCGGAGGACAGGGTGCCGAGGAAGCCCATCTGCTGCGGGGTGGGCTGGTTGGGCAGCGGGATGCCGAGCTGGGCGGCCACCGTGCGGTCGGCGCTGTCCAGCGCGGTGTGCCCGTCGATGAGGTGCCGTCCGGCGGTCTTGACCGCCTGCGTCGTGCCCTTCTGCTCCGCCATCTGCCCGGCGGGGAACTCCCACAGCCCGGCGAGCCGCACCTTGACGACGAACTCCCGGTCGAGGGGGGTCAGCGGGCCGTACGGAGTGGTCACCGCCTGCGCCTCGGGGGAGGACGCCGCGACGTTCGCACCGGACATCGCCGGGTACACGAGCGCCGCGATCGTGCACACCAGCGCTCCGGCGACCAGGGCGGTCCCCGCCGTGAACCGGTTGGCCTTCATCGCGCCTCCAGGGTCGGGATTCGTACGCGCTTCCGGACCGTAGGGCCCGACGCGGCGTGACGGTACTCCTGCGCGATTTCCCTGAGCGCGGGCGGTGCTTGTTGGTACGGTGCAAACTTTCGCCTGTGCAACGGAACGGGCCGGGTTTTCCCTCCTGCGCCGGGGCGTGGGGCGTGCCTCCCCCCGGTCTTGGGCGGGGCGACGGTTCCCCGTAACGCGGGCGTCGGCCGGGGGCGCGAGCCTGGGCGCATGGATGCCACCGAGCTGGCGCGTTCCCTCCTGGAGCCGGTCCCGGCGCACCGGACCGCCGGGATCCAGGTGCTGCGGGCCGGGGACTGCGCCGCCGAGGTGGCGCTGGACACCCCGTACGGGCTGACCAACGTGATCGGCAGCCTGCACTCCAGCGGGCTGATCGCGCTCCTCGACGCGGCGGGGCTGGCCGCGGTGATCGCCGCGGTCGAGGCCCCCGCGGAGTTCGACGGCGTGGTGCCGCTCGGTGCCGCGGCCACCGTCGAGTTCCTCGCACCGGCACGCGGCCGGCTGGTCGCCTCGTGCGCACTGGACGGGTCCGCGCGGCGCGCGCTGCGGACCGTGCTGTCCGGGGACGGCGACCGGGCGCGGCTGGCGACGACCGCGGAGATCAGGGACGCGACGGGCGCCGTGGTCTGCCGCGGCGGCTTCGACTGGAGCGTCCGCCGGATCCGCCGCGCCTGACCGGGAAACGCCCGGCGAACATCTGACGGCGGGACAGGGAAGGCGCCTCCGGCGCGCCGGCGGCGCCGTACGGTGACCGCACAGCAGGAGAGATCACCGGGGAGCGGGGCGAGAGGTGGGCGACTGGCTGAGCGCCGACAACGTGGTGGCGGTGCTGACCGCGCTGCTGGGTCTGGTCGTCTCGGTCGGCGTGGTCTGGTACGAACGCCGCGTCCCGCGCCGCCGGCGCATCGGTTACCGCGTCCAGATGGACACCCCCATCGGCAGCGACGACCCGGACGGCGGGGGCGGCGCCCCCAACGTACGGCTCGGGCTCTTCAACGACCTCCCCGACATGTCGGACGCCACGCTGGTCCTGATCCGCGTCGAGAACGACGGCGGCGAGGCCATCACCGACACCGACTACACCAACCGGGACCACGACCGCGCGCTCACCGTCGTCTTCGCGGGCCGCACGGTACGGGGCGTCGCCGTCACCGAGGCCGACTCCGGTCTGCTGATGGACCACTTCGCCCCCGCCGGGGACACCGGCGGCGTACGCCACCAGGGCAACGTGATCCACCTGCCCCGGGTCCCCCTCAACCGGGGCCAGCACTTCAAGCTGCTCGTGCTCCTCACCGGCGGCCACGTCGGCGGCGGCGTCCGGGTCACCGGCGGCATCCGCGACGGCGTGGTGGTGCCCAACAAGGCCATGCCGGTCGACTCCAAACCGCCGCTGTTCAGCCGGGCCGCCCGGTGGCTGACGATCCTGCTCACCCTCTGCGTGACGGTCCTGGCCGCCATCATCGTCGTCCGCGAGGACCCGCCGCCGCCCATCGGCTGCGCCACCGGACGGCTCACCGTCACCGGCTCCACGGCCTTCGCCCCGGTGATGCGCGAGCTCGCCCGCCGCTACGCGGAGGACTGCCCCGACGCGCGGATCACGGTCGACGCGCACGGCAGCAACGAGGGCGTCCGCGAACTGGCCGACTCCCGGGCCCCCGGCGTCCTCGCCCTCTCCGACGGCCCCAAGCCGGACGGCAACCCCCGCCTGGAGGAGAACCGGGTCGCCGTCTCCGCGTTCGCGCTGGTCGTCAACGACGACGTCCCCGTCCGGGCCCTGACGGTCAGCCAGATACGGCGCATATACAACGGCTCCGTCGTCAACTGGAGCCAGCTGGGCGGCCCCGACCTGCCCGTCCTCCTCGTCAGCCGCAACGCCGACTCCGGCACCCGCGACCTGTTCCGCCGCCACCTCCTAGGCGGCCACGGCGAGCCCGCGTTCACCTCACGCGACTGCCGCACCCGCAACTCCCCCGAGGACAAGGTCGTCCGCTGCGAACTGGACAGCACCGACCAGGTCCTGGCGACCGTCGCCCGCCTCCCCGGCGCCATCGGCTACGGCGAACTGCGCGCCGCCACCGCCTCCCGCGGCCTGCACCCCCTGGCCATCAACGGCCGCACCCCGACCCCGGCCGCCATCGGCGACAGCAGCTACCCCTTCACGGAGATCGAGTACGCCTACACCTACGACCGCCCCGCCACCGGATCCCTCGCCGCGAGCTTCCTCAATTACATGATCCGCGGCGCCGGCCAGGACGTCGTCCGATCCCACGGCCACCTCCCCTGCTACAGCCCCGAAGGCCTCCCCCGCTGCCACCCCTGAGGCCTTACCCGACGGTCCCGTCGGCGGGGGCACGCCGGATGTACCGGGGGGTGTCACGTGGGGTTCGCCCGGGCGTGGGGCGGGGTGGCGGGGGGCGGCGTTACCGTGGGGACAGACGTACGCGCGTTCGCGCGGACCCGGAGGTGAGAGGCGACATGACGACGCTCCCGCACCCCGCGGACCTGGATCTGCTCGCCGGGATGCAGGTCGACTACACCGACCAGGACGACCCCGTGCTGATCCGCCCGGACGGCAGTCCGGTCGAGACGTGGCGCGAGAACTACCCGTACGACTTCCGCATGGAGCGCAAGGAGTACGAGTGGCACAAGCGGCTCCAGCAGATAGAGCTGCTGAAGCTGCAGGGCTGGGTCAAGGAGACCGGCCGGCGGCTGGTGATCGTCTTCGAGGGGCGCGACGCGGCCGGCAAGGGCGGGACGATCAAGCGCTTCACCGAGCACCTGAACCCGCGCGGGGCGCGGGTGGTGGCGCTGGAGAAGCCCACCGAGCGCGAGCGCGGGCAGTGGTACTTCCAACGGTACGTGGAGCACCTGCCGACCGCGGGGGAGATCGTGCTCTTCGACCGGTCCTGGTACAACCGGGCCGGCGTCGAGCGGGTCATGGGCTTCTGTACGGAGGACGAGTACCAGCGGTTCATGCGGCAGGCGCCCGCGTTCGAGCGGATGCTCGTGGACGACGGCATCGACCTGGTGAAGTTCTGGTTCTCCGTCTCGCGCGACGAGCAGCGCACCCGCTTCACCATCCGCCAGGTCGACCCGGTGCGGCAGTGGAAGCTCAGCCCGATGGACCTGGCCTCCCTCGACCGGTGGGACGACTACACCGAGGCCAAGGTCACGATGTTCCGGGAGACCGACACCGAGCAGGCGCCCTGGACGGTGGTGAAGAGCAACGACAAGAAGCGGGCCCGCGTGGAGGCGATGCGCGCCGTGCTGGGCCGCTTCGACTACGGCGACAAGGACGAGGAGGTCGTGGCGGTGCCCGACCCCCGGATCGTCGGCGCCGCGGCGAACCTGCTCGAGGCCGGCGAGGCCTGAGCGTTCCCCTGGGGGTGGACGGGGGTGGGCGATCCGTCCACTGCCCGTTCCCGGCCCGGACGGCTCGTTCTCTGACGGCGGCTCCCGCCCCATACACCCCGTGCGTCCCGCCTGCGTCCCGCGTCCGGCCCGTGACGCGGGCGAGGCCGCCCCGGGAACCTCCGGGGCGGCCTCGCCCGTGTGCGGCGCCGGACGGCGTCACTTGGTGAAGTACATGTACTTCCAGGGGCCGTAGGTCGTGGTGTTCACGGAGTCGCCAGACGAGCCCTTGACGTACGTGGACCGCATGCGGGCGCGGATGCCGGACTCACCGGGCGCGCCGAGCTGCACGGCCGACTTGCCGTTGGTGGCGAGCCAGAAGTACTGGCTGCCGCTCGAGTACCACTTGCCCTGGTAGTAGACCTGCAGCTCGAACCGCTGCTTGCGGTTCTTGTAGTAGCTCATGGTCGTGGTGAACACCGGGTCGGTGTTCTTGTGGAACCAGTAGTACGTGGTCGAGCCGATCTTGCCCGTCTTGTAGTACCGGGAGACGGACGTCGAGACCTTGACCTGCGTGCCGACCGAGCGGGACACCGACTTCGGCGCCGAGTAGAAGTCACCGCCGAACGACGCCCAGAAGGTGGTGTTCCGGTAGAGCTTGTAGGTCACCTTGAAGTCGCCGGAGCGGTTGACCGTGCCGGTCTTCACCAGCTTCTTCGTGCCGTCCGCCGCCTTGGCGTAGATCGACACGACGCGGCTCTTGCCGGTCTTGCCGAGGTGGCCGGTGACGGTGGCCGTCGAACCCCAGGCGTAGGTCGAGTGGTTGGTCTTGATGCTGACCGAGGTGGCCGCGCGGGAGACCGAGACCGTGTCCTTGCCCAGGGCGGCGGTGTGCGTGGTGTCGCCCGCGTAGTGCACGGAGTAGGTGACGCTGCCGCCCGTGTACGGGGTGTCCGTGAAGCTGAACGTCCCGTTGGAGGCGACCGTCTTGCTGCCGAGCGACTTGCCCTTGGGGGTGGTGAGGTCGGTCCGGGCGACCGTGACCTTGGTGCCGGCCGGGAAGGACGCGGCGGCGTTGAGCTTGCCGGTGACCGTGAGCTTCGTGGCCCGCTTGGCGGTGGCGGGGGCGTTCACGGTGAGCGTGGTGGCGGCCCGGGTGACGTTGACGGTGCGACTGGCGCCGGCGGCGGCGTGGGTCGCGTCGCCCGCGTAGCCGACCGTGTAGGTGTTCACGCCCTGGACGGCGGGGGTGTCCTTGAGCTGGAAGGTGCCGTCCTCGGCGATGGCCGCGGTGCCCAGCGGGGTGCCGGTCCCGCCGCGGCTGTCGGTGCGGGTGACGGTGACCGCGGTACCCGCAGCGAAGGGCTCGGCCGAGCCGAGGGAGCCGCTGACCGTGACCTGCGCGCCGGGCAGGGCCGTCGCCGGGGCGGACAGGGCGAGGGTGGTGGAGGCCAGGGCCACGGTGACGTTGCGCGTCGCGGCGGTGGCCGCGTGGGTGGCGTCGCCCGCGTAGCTGACCCAGTAGGTGGTGACGCCCTGGACGGCGGGGGTGTCCTTGAGCTGGAAGGTGCCGTCCTCGGCGATGGCCACGGTGCCCAGCGGGGTGCCGGCCGCGTCGGCCTCGTCCGTGCGGGTGACGGTGACCTCGGTGCCGGCCGCGAAGGGCTCGGCCGAGCCGAGGGTGCCGGTGACCGTGACCTCGGCGCCCGGCACGGCGGTCGTGGGGACGTTCACGGTGAGCGTGGTCGCGGCCTGGGCCGGGTCGTCCAGGGCGTTCGGCGTGGGCTGCTCGGAGGAGGCGGCCGGCGGCGTGGCGTTGTCGGCCGCGGCCGGCGTCGCCGTGACCCCGAGCAGGGAAGCGGTGGCGAGCAGGACGGACAGAGCCGTCCCGCCCGCGAGGTGGCGGGTGCGCAAGCTGGTTCCCCCCAGGCAGGCGTGGGTGGCCGGACGTCTTCCGGCGAGAATGGGTGCGCGGCGGGGCGCGGACACCGACAGTGGGTCCGGCGCGCCTTCGTCGGCGACCAGAGGGAACGCTACGTCATGCCTCTGACAGGGAGCCACCGCAATTGCCGCCGCTCCCGATCCGTTACCGCCGCTTCGCCCGCCGATGGGGATACCGTGCCCTATTCGATGCCTGGGGCACTACAACCCTCCTGCGAGGTGGGGGTGTTCAGCCGCTCGCTACCCGCACGGTGACCGTCCATTCCCGCAGTCCCAGGCAGGCCACCTGGTCCGGGGCGGTGGGTGAGGCGCACAGCGGCTGGGTGGCGGTGAGCCGTGCCGTGCCGGGGGCGGCGGCGCGGTAGGCGGCGATGGTGTCGCCGCGGGGGGCGCCGATGCCCGCGTTGGTGGGGACGAGGGCGGCGCCCTCGCCGGTGACACGGGACCAGGGGCGGTCGGGCGTGCCGTCGAGGGTGACGCGGACCGTGCCGCCGGCGGTGACGCAGACGGTACGGCCGGTGTCCGCGGCGGTGAGCGCGGCCTCGGCCGCGCAGGCTCCTCCGGTACCGGTCCCGGTCCCCGTGCCGGCGCTGCCGGTGCTGCTCGGGGAGCCGCTGGGGCTGCCGCCCGCGGGCCCGCCGGACTGCGCGCCGCAGCCGGTCAGCAGGAGTGCGGTCGCCGCGACGGCCGCGGCTGTCGTGAGTCGCATGGATGGCCTCCTTTCCGCTTTGACGTGTCACAGACGCAAATGGGTCCCTGGGTGCCGGCGGTGCCGCCCGCGGTCGTCGATGCGCGGGCGGCGGCACCCGCCAGGGCGTACCTACCCGCGGTACGGGACCTCGATCACGCCCGGCCCGGGCCGGGACCGGTTCGAGGGGCGGCGAGGGCTTGCCGCCGTGGTCCCGGCCGCCGCCCCGATCCGGGGGAGGTCTCGCCCGTACTCCATGTGTATGCCCGGCCCGCGCCCGTCGGTCCTTGACCTTGTCGCAGCGTCAAGGTCTCTACTGGGCTCATGCGCATCGGAGAACTCGCCGCCCTCGCCGGGGTCACCACCCGCACGGTGCGGCACTACCACCGCATCGGGCTGCTGCCCGAGCCCGCGCGCCGGGTCAACGGCTACCGCGACTACGGTCTGCGCGCCGCCGTCGAGCTCACCCGCATCCGGCGCCTGACGGAACTCGGCCTCGGCCTGGACGAGGTCAGGGACGTGCTCGCCGACGACGCCGGCAAGGACCTGCCCGAGGTGCTGGCGGAGCTCGACGCGGACCTCGCGCGGCAGGAGGAGGCCATCCGCTCGCGCCGGGCCCGCCTCGCCGAACTCCTCGCACAGGCCGAGGCCGGCGGCGGACTGCCCGCCGAGGCGCCGGTGTCCCCGGAACTGGCGACCCTCTTCGCCGAGATGGCCCGGACCTCAGCCGAACTCCCGGGTCCCGAGCCCGCGATGGCCGTGCGGGAGCGCGAACTGCTCGCGCTGCTGGACACGACGGGCACCCCCGAGGCCCGCACCTGGCTCAGCGGTCTGCTGCAGTCCATGGCCGCCGACCCCGGGGCGATGCGCCGCGCCTACGCGGTGTACGCGCTGATGGACGAACTGGCCGGGGCGGCCGTGGACGACCCCCGGGTCGCCGAGGCGGCCCGGGCGATCGCCGACTCCGTCCCTGACGAGGTCGCCGCCTCGATCGACGTCTCCGGCGAGGACCTCGCGGCGGCGGGCGGCGCGGAGGGCGGCTTCATGGCGGCCTTCTTCGAGGACCACGCCCCCGCCCAGGCGGAGGCCGTACGCCAGGCGATCCTGTTGATGCGGGAGCGTGCCCGGTGAGCCGCTGGGGGGCGTGGGCGCTGGGCGCCCTGGTACTGGCCGAAGCCGTGCTCGTCGCGTGCCTGGTGGCGGGCGTGCCGGTGCCGGCGCCGGTGCTCCGGGGCGCCGAGGGGTGCACGACCGCCGTGCTGCTGTGGCGGCTGCCGCGTGTGGTGCGGGCCCACCGGGACGCGCGGCGGCGGGGCCTGACCCGCCGCTCCGCGGCCTGGACCGCCCTGCGGGACACCGTCCCGGCGCCCGCGCGGCGGCTGATGCGCCACGAACTCAGCCTCTCGGTGAGCCTGGTGCGCTGGATCGCGCGCCGGCCGCACGGGGTGGGTGCGGGCGCCGTGGCCGTCCCGTACACCGGGGCGCAGACGGCGACGATGTACGGCTTCCTCTTCGTCTCCGTGGTCGAGACGGTGGTGCTGGCGCTGGTCATCCCCTGGCCCGCGGTGCACGCCGTCACCCTCGTCCTCGACGTCTGGGGCTGCTTCTTCGTACTGGCCATGCACGCGGCCTGCGTGGTGCGCCCGCACGTCGTCGGGGCGGACGGCTCGCTGCGGCTGCGGTACGGCGCCCTCGTCGACGTCCGCGTGCCCGCCGGGGGGGATCGCCGCGGCCCGCGTCGACCGGCGCTTCCCCGACGGGCGGCTCGTGTCGGTCGCCGAGGACGGCACGGTCGACCTGGTCGTCGGGGGCCAGACCACGGTGACCGTCGAACTGACCGAGCCCGTCACGTTCCTGCGTCCCCTCGGGGCGCCCGTGCGGGCCCGCGTCCTGCGCTTCCACGCCGACGACCCGCGCGCGGCCGTCGCGGCCCTGGGGGTGGGCGCGGTACCGGGGGCTCGGGTAACGTAGCCGTCCCCAGCAGTGGACGTACCGAGGAGGTGAGACCCATTACCGCCATGTCAGGTTGGGTGCTCTCCTCCGGCGGCCCTGCGGTCCGGACGACCTAGGCCGTCGAGAGCGCCCCGCGGCGCCCCGAAAGGCCCCCATGTCCTCCGCTTCGCCCGCACCATCCGGACCCTCCTCAAGACCCGCTCCCTCGGGCCCGTCCTCCTCCTCCGGAGCTTCTGCGCCCGGGCCGGCCGCTCCGGTTTCCGCCCCCTCGGGTCCCGCTCTCCCGGGCCCGGCCGCTCCGGGCCCGGCTCCCGTTCCGGCTCCCTCCGGTTCCGGCGCCGCGCCCTCGCTCGCCCCGGTCGTGTCCGTGCTCCGCGCCGCCGGCTGCGTGTTCGCGGAGGACGAGGCCCGGCTGCTGGCCTCCGCCGCCCGGACGCCCGGGGAGCTGGCCGCCATGGTGGAGCGCCGGGTGGCCGGGCTGCCGCTCGAACACGTCGTGGGCTGGGCGGAGTTCTGCGGTCTGCGCATCACGGTCGGCCCCGGGGTCTTCGTCCCGCGCCGCCGTACGGAGTTCCTCGCCCAGGAGGCCGCCGCGCTCGGGCGCGCCCTGGGCAGGCCCGGTGCCGTCGTGGTCGACCTGTGCTGCGGCTCCGGCGCGGTGGGCGCCTTCCTGGCGGCCGTGCTCGATCGGCCCGTGCTGCACGCGGCCGACATCGACCCGGTGGCGGTCGCCTGTGCCCGCCGCAACCTCGCGGCCGCGGCCGGCGACGTCCACGTCCACGAGGGCGACCTCTACGACGCCCTCCCCGCGGAGCTGCGCGGCCGCGTCGACGTCCTGGTCGCGAACGTGCCGTACGTCCCCAGCGGGGCCGTCTCCCTCCTTCCCCCGGAGGCCAGGGACCACGAGCCCCTGGTGGCACTCGACGGCGGGGCGGACGGCCTCGACGTCCTCCGCCGGGTCGCCGCCGCGGCGCCCGAGTGGCTCGCGCCGGGCGGCCGGCTCCTCTTCGAGACCGGTGAGGAGCAGGCCCCGGCCGCCGTCGCCGCGGTCGCCCGGGCCGGGCTGGAGGCGCGGGTGGCCGTGTCGGAGGAGCTGTACGCGACGGTCGTGATCGCCTCGGCCCCGGTGGCGTAGCCCGGCCCGGCCCGGCTCGGGCCGGGGCGGCCGCCCCGTGCCCTCCACGACCCGCCGGTGGGTGACCCGGCGGGCCGGAATACATCGCCGTGCGTGAATCCGTCGTTTCTCCGCGTCAATCCACGCCGTATCGAGTGACGCAGGCCACATGGCCTGCGTCACTCGATGGGCGATTTGTCCGGGTCTGCATGTGACGTAGCCGATATGGCGTGCGTCACTTTCGGGGTCCCTTAGTAGCCCGTCCCCCGGAATCCCCTTCCCACGCCTGAGCGGCGGGACTTTCGTCCCTGGTCCCACAACTAATCCCGTTAGTAACAGGGGTGCATTGACCTCGGGATTTATGTCGGCCAACAATTCATGGCGTACCCCACGGAAGAGGAATTACTCGAATGCAGATCTCCGCTATGTCGAAGCTCAACCGCGTCGCCAAGGCCAAGAAGATCTCCCTCGGCTGCGCTGCCGCGAGCGTCGCCGTCGTCGCCGGTGGCGTGGCCATGGCCCCCACCGCCTCCGCCGCCCCCATGGCGCAGTCGGGCTCCGTCAACACGTGGATCAACGAGTCCCTGAAGGTGATGCGCGCCAACGGCATCCCGGGCACTTACAACGGGATCTACAAGAACCTGATGCGTGAGTCCTCGGGCAACCCGAACGCCATCAACGGCTGGGACTCGAACGCGGCCAAGGGAATTCCCTCCAAGGGCCTGATGCAGGTGATCGACCCGACCTTCAAGGCCTACCACGTCGCCGGTACCTCGTGGAACATCTACGACCCGGTCGCCAACATCACCGCCGCCTGCAACTACGCGGCCCACGTCTACGGCACGATCGACAACGTCAACTCGGCGTACTGATCGCGTACGCAAAAGCTTTTCCTGGGGACGTCCCCGGCAGCCACGGCCGCCGGGGACGTCCCCTTTTCCCGTCCCGTCTTTCCACCGCCTTTTCCGGCGCGCCTGCTTTCCCACCCGGCCGGTTTCCTCCCCGGGCCTGGACAGGCGAACGGCGCTGGTCCACGCTGTCCGACCATGACCGTCGCCCCTGACCGCGCGGCCGAGGCCGAGGCCCTGCACGCCGCCGCCGAGGACATAGCCGCTCTGCTCCGCGCGTGCCCGGACACCTCGGTGCCGATACCCGGCGCCGAGTGGACGGTCGGCGAGGCCGCGGCGCACCTGGTGCTCGCGGGCGGACTCATGGCCGCGCTGGCCGAGGGCCGCGAGCAGCCGTACGGCGACGGCACCCCCGGCGGCCTCGCCGCGGCGAACGCCGCGTCCCTGGCCGCCTTCCCCGAGCGCGACGGCGGGATCCTGGCGGAGGGCATCGTGCGGCACACCCGCGCGTTCACCGACGCGGCCGCGACCCGTCCGCCCGGCCTGCCGGTGCTCACCCCGCTCGGCCCCATGGACCTGGCCACGCTCGGCTCGTACCTGCTCACCCACCTGCTCGGGCACGGCTACGACATCGCGGTCGCCCTGCGCCGGCCCCACATGGTGGACCGCGAGCGGGTCGCCCGGTGCATGCCCTTCCTCAGGGCGGCCATGCCGCGCGTCGTGGACCCGCGGGCGGCGTCCGGCTTCTCCGCCTGCTACGTGCTGCGCGTCCCCGGGATCACCCGCTTCGCCGTGACCTTCACCGACGGTGCCGCCGACGTCACGGACGAGCCGCCGCGTCGTCCGGACTGCACCATCACCACCGAGCCGGTCACCTTCTTCCTGATCGCGCTCGGCCGCCGGGGCGCCACCGCCGCCATGGCCCGCGGCAGGATCGCCGCCTGGGGACGCCGTCCCTGGCTGGCCCCCCGCTTCCCCGCCCTCTTCACCGCGCCGTAAGTCACCCGCCGGGTTTCCGGCCCGGCCCCGGGCGCCTCAGCGGACGGTGGCGGTGGCCCGGAAGGTGCGCCGGTAGGCCAGCGGGGAGACGCCGATGGCGGCGTGGAGGTGCTGCCGCAGCGAGGTCGCGGTGGCGAAGCCCACCTCGCCCGCGATGCGGTCCACCGGGAGGTCGCTGGACTCCAGCAGGTGCCGGGCCCGGGCGACGCGCTGCTGGATCAGCCACTTCCCCGGGCTCGTGCCGACCTCGTCCCGGAAGCGCCGGGCGAAGGTCCGCAGGCTCATCCGTGCGTGGTCCGCGAGGTCGTTCAGGGTGAGCGGCAGGTCGAGGTGCTCCAGGGCCCACTGCCGTGTGGCCGCCGTGCCGGCGTCCGCGGTCTGCGGCACCGGCTGCTCGATGTACTGCGCCTGGCCGCCGTCCCGCCAGGGCGGTACGACGCAGCAGCGGGCCACGAAGTTGGCGACCGCGCTGCCGTGGTCCGCGCGCACCAGGTGCAGGCAGACGTCCACGCCGGAGGCGGCCCCGGCCGAGGTGAGGACGTCGCCGTCGTCCACGAACAGCACGTCCGCGTCGAGTGCCACGGCGGGGAACATCTGCCGGAAGCGGTCGGCCAGCGCCCAGTGGGTGGTGGCGGGGCGTCCGTCGAGGAGGCCCGCGGCGGCGAGCGCGAAGGCGGCCGTGCAGATGGAGACGATCCGGGTGCCCGGCCGGATCGCCGCGAGCGCGGCGGCGACCGGGGCGGGGAGTTCGGCGGCGATCCGCGCCTGGTCGTACGGCGGGATCACGACGGTGTCGGCGGTGGCCAGCACCTCGGGACCGTTCTCGACGGCGACCGAGAAGTCGGAGTCCGTGCGCACGGGGCGTCCGTCGACGGTGCAGGTCAGCACCTCGTAGCGACCCCGGGCGGAGCCGAAGACGCGGTTGGGGATGCCCAGCTCGAAGGGATAGACGCCGTCGAGGGCGAGGACGACCACACGATGCATGGCACGATCTTATCGGATGATGGCAATCAGGCCATTTCCCCGGCGGCCGCCGGACCGCACGCTGGAGGCATGAACGACACGACCCCTCACACCATGCGCGCGATCACCCAGGACGTCCTCGGCGGCCCGGAGGTGCTGCGCGAGGCGGAGTCGGCGCGCCCCACCGCCGGCATCGGGCAGGTGCTCGTCCGCGTCCACGCCGCCGGGCTCAACCCGACCGACACCAAGCACCGGCAGAGCGGGCTCTTCCTCGGCAACCCGCCGTTCGTCCTCGGCTGGGACGTCTCCGGCGTCGTGGAGGAGACCGGGCTGGGGGTGGCCCTCTTCCAGCCCGGCGACGAGGTCTTCGGCATGCTCCCCTACCCGTACGGTGCCGGCTCCCACGCCGAGTACGTCACCGGGCCGGCCCGCGCCTTCGCGCGGAAGCCGTCCGCGATGAGCCATGTGGAGGCCGCCGCGGTCCCGCTGGTCGCGCTCACCGCCTGGCAGGCCCTGGTCGACGTCGCCGGGCTCCGCCCCGGGCAGCGCGTGCTGATCCCCGCGGCCGCGGGCGGCGTCGGCCACGTCGCGGTCCAGATCGCCAAGTCCCGCGGCGCGTACGTCATCGGCACCGCCAGCGCCGCCAAGCACGAGTTCCTGCGCGGCCTCGGCGCGGACGAGGTGGTCGACTACCGCGCGACCGACTACACCGAGGCCGTCCGCGACGTGGACGTCGTCCTCGACCCGCTCGGCGGCGCCGAGTCCGTCCGCGCCCTGCGCACCCTGCGCGAGGGCGGGCTGCTCGTGACGCTCCTCCCGGTCGGCGTCGCCGAGCTGCGCGCGGAGGCCGAGCGCCGGGGGGTGCGCGCCACGGGCATGCTCGTCGAGGCGGACCACGCCGGCATGACCGCGGTCGCCCGCCTGATCGAGGAGGGCGCCCTGCGCGTCACGGTCGCCGAAACCTTCCCCCTGTCCGAGGCCGCCAAGGCGCACGCCTCGCTGGAGACCGGACGTACCACCGGGAAGCTGGTCCTCACCGTGCGCTGACGCCGGCGCGGCCGGCGAGCCGTACGGGCACCGGGGCAGGGCTCGAACCTGCGTCCACCCGGTCCCGAGCCGGGAGCTCCACCACTGAGCTTCCCGGTGCCCGTACGGCCGGCGACGGGGGCAGGGCTCGAACCTGCGTCCAACCGGTGAAGAGCCGGCCGCTCCACCACTGAGCTTCCCCGTCGGTGCCCCGATCCTGACCGCGGCGGCAGCGGGGCGTCAACGCATTTCGGCGTCGAGCTCCGCCGCCGCCGGGCGGAGCGGGCGGCCCGAGAAGAAGCCCGCCGAGCGCAGCACTCCGGCCAGCACCGGGTCACCGACCTCCACCCCGTGCACGAGCTCCGGAGTGGGCCGGAAGGGCACCGGGCCCGCCGCCGGCAGCGGTTCGGTCCAGCCGCCCGCGACGGGATCGACGCCGTGCCGCCGGCACACCTCCTCCACCAGCGAGCGCGGGCACTCCGCCTCACCGCGCAGCACCTGCCAGGGCAGCGGCAGTTCGGCCCACACGCCGGTGTCCGGGTGCAGCCCCCCGCCGGTCCCCCGGTGCCAGGCGGCCACGTCCGCGGCGACGAGGAGCAGGACCTTGCCGGGGCAGTACCGGTCGGCGATCTCCTCGGCGGCCAGGGCCTGCAGCAGCGCGAACCAGTGGGCCCGGGCCTTGGTCCAGGCCCGGGCGGCCTGGTTCCAGGTGGTCGAGTCGTCGCCGCGGCGCACGATCATCGTCGTCCGGTCCAGGGGCTGCCGCCGCCAGGCGGTTTCCAGGAGTTCCGCCACGTCCAGCAGGAAGCGGTACCAGATCCCGAGCAGCCGTCCCCGCTGCCCGTCGTCGAGGTGGCCGAGCACCTCGGCGGTGGGGTGGACGTGCGCGACGGCGTACCAGTTGGTGCGGTCCGGCCGCCGTCGCAGCTCCCCGAACAGGGCGTCCGCCACCTCGTCGTAAGGGCGTTGCTGGCCTGACACCGTGAACTCGCTGCGCAGATTGGCGCGGGCGGTGAGGTAGGCCACGAAGGCGGCGGTCGGGGTGTCGGCCGCGAACTCCTCGTACGACAGCCGCGAGGCGAGACCGCTCTTGCCGATCAGCGTCACGTCCCGCTTGCGCTGCTCCACCAGGATGCGCGCCAGCTTGGCCTCCAGGCGGCGCAGCAGCCGGAACCGCTTGTTGTACTGCCGCTTCGACATCTCGCCTAGCCCGGCGTCGGCGCGCCCGGCGCGGTCGAGGCGGTCGCTCAGGAAGTCGCTCGCCCCGAACCCCTTGGCGATCCGCTCACCGGCCGCCCGGACCGCCGCCTCCACCTGCGCCGGATCGTCCCCGGCCGACCCGGCCGCCTCCGGCAGCCCCGGGAACAGCTCGGCGGCGCGGGCCAGCTGGCGCTGCGCCCCGACGGGCCGCGCGAAATCCTCCAGCATCGAGGTGTAGCCGTGCCACAGCGTGCGCAGGGACCCGCCCGCCGCCCTCTCCAGCGCCAGCCGGGTACGGCGGGCGGGGCGTCGGCTGTCGCCGTCGAGCAGCAGCCGGAGGGCGAGGTGGGCGATGTCCTCGGGGCGCTTGCGCCGGTCGAGGGACGCGTGCAACTCCCGCAGGACCGCGGTGTTCCGGTACATGCGCCCAGGCTGGCGCACCCGGCGGCGGGCGCACCACCGGTTAATCGGGCCATCGTCAACTTTGGGTTGACGATGGGGTAGCGTCAACCTATCGTTGACGCATGACGCAGCAGATCCGGCTCGACGACCTGATCGAAGCCATCAAGCAGGCCCACCCCCACGCCCTCGACCAACTCTCGGACGCCGTCATCGCCGCCGAGCACCTGGGCGAGGTCGCCGACCACCTCATCGGGCACTTCGTCGACCAGGCCCGGCGGTCCGGCGCCTCCTGGACCGACATCGGCAAGAGCATGGGCGTGACCAAGCAGGCCGCCCAGAAGCGCTTCGTCCCCAAGGACCTCGGCGCCCCCGACCTCGACCCCTCGCAGGGCTTCTCGCGCTTCACCCCGCGCGCCCGCAAGGTCGTCATGGCCGCCCACACCGAGGCCAGGACGGCCCGCAACCCCGAGGTCCGGCCCGAGCACCTCGCCCTCGGGCTGCTCAGCGAACCCCAGGCCCTCGCCGCCCTCGCGATGACGGCCCAGGGCGTCGGTCTCGACGCCGTCCGCACCGCCCTCACCGCGGCCCTCCCCGCGGCCGTGGACGAGGTCCCCGAACTCGTCCCGTACGACCTCGCCTCCCGCAAGGTCCTCGAACTCACCTTCCGCGAGGCCCTCCGCCTGGGCCACAACTACATCGGCACCGAGCACCTCCTGCTCGCCCTCCTCGAACTGGAGGCGGGCGACGGCCCGCTGACCTCCCTCGGCCTCGACAAGCCCACCACCGAACGCCACATCGCCGCGGCCCTCACCGAGATCACGGGCGGCACGCCCGAGCAGAAGTAGCCTCCGGCAGCGGATCGCCACGACGCCTCGGGCCGTGGTGCCCTCCGGAGCGGCCCGGGGTGTGGCACGTGCCGGGCGCAGGAGTTCCTGTTATGCGATGTCGAAAGGGGGGGTTTGCCCGCTAGGGTTCACTTCGGCCGGACGGATGTGTCCGGCGTCACATGACAGAGGGTGTCGCGCCGCCACCGCACGTCGGACCCGGCCGTGCGACAGGGGGGTTCATGCACGAGATGGTCAAGGGCGCCAACGTGGGTCTGGCGGCGCTCAGTGAGGACACCGGCTCCGTGGTCGTGAGCCTGGCGTGGAGCAGTACGACGGGTGAGGGGGACGCCGACGTCTCCGTGCTGCTCCTGGACGCCAACGGAAAGGTCCGCAGCGACGAGGACTTCTTCTTCTACAACAACGTGGCTGCCCGCGACGGCAGTGTGCAGCTCCTGGGGAAGACGCCGACCGCAGCCGGCAACGAGGACCGGATCAGCATCGACCTGACCGCGATCCCGGCGACGGTGGAACGGATCGTCGTGGCCGCGAGCCGCGACGCCCATGCGCGCTTCGGTGACCTGGACGACCTGCGGCTGGAGCTTGCGGACCGGGGCGGGGAGCCGTTGCTCGGGTTCCAGATCAACGATGCCGACGTGGAGACCGCGTTCCTCTTCGGCGAGCTCTACCGGCGCGGTGAGGAGTGGAAGTTCCGCGCCATCGGGCAGGGGTACGAGACCGGTCTCGCCGGACTGGCCACGGACTTCGGCATCGACGTGGACGACGCCGACGACGCCCCTGAGACCGGGACCGAGACCGAGACCGCGATCGCGACGGAGCCCCGTGCGGTAGGGAGCACGGCGTCCCTTGCCGCGCCCGCGGCCGTCGAGGCCCCACCCGCGACCACCGTGTCCGCGCCGACCGTGCCCGCACAGGCCGGTCCTCGTGAACCGGCCACCCCTGGCCCGCCCCGGCGCCCCCGGACCGCGAAGAAGAAGGTCACGCTGCCCAGGACGGCCAGGAAGTCGCTGGCCGAGAACGACACATGGCGCCAGGCCCGGCTCTTCCCCGCGTCGTCGCTCAAGAGCGACCGGGAACGCGAGACGCGCGCGACCTCGGTCCTGCTGTCCGTGATGGCGCAGGTGCCGGAGTTCGGCCGCAGGCTCACCGCCGCCTTCGGGGCGCCCGCCGGACGCATGGAGACGTTCGCCGAAGTCTCCCTGCCGCACGGGGACACACCGAAGCGGCCGGACGGCGTGATCTGTGTCGAGCGCGCCGGCAAGCTGTGGACCGCCCTGGTGGAGACGAAGACCAACGGCAACCAGCTGAAGTCCGAGCAGGTCCAGGCCTACATGGACATCGCGGCCCGCAGGGCGTACGAGGCCGTCATCACCCTGTCCAACGACGTGGCCCTTGAGGGAAGCCCGCTCGTCACGGTCAAGACCGACGGGCGGCGCAAGCACAAGGTCGCCCTCTGGCACCTGTCCTGGGCGGAGGTGACGCAGCAGGCCCAGATGCTCATCCGCCACGAGGGCCTGGGAAACGCCGCGCACATGTGGCTCCTCCAGGAACTGCTGCACTACCTCCAGCACGAGAACTCCGGTTGCCACGGATTCCAGAACATGGGCGCGGCCTGGGTGCCGGTGCGCAACGGCATCGACGACGAGACCATCTGCCAGGGCGATCCACGTGCCGTCGAGGTCGTGGAGAGCTGGGAGCGGCTGATCCGGCAGGTGTGCCTGCGGCTGGGCGGTGAACTGGGGACGAAGGTGCTCCCGGTGCAGCCCGGCCGCCGCCGCGGCGCCGACCCCGGCGCGTACCGCGCGCAACTGGCCGACGAGCTGTGCGAGCACGGGCGTCTGAACGCCGGCCTGCGCGTCGACGGGGCCCCCGGCGTGTTGGGGCTCACTGCGGATCTGCGTACCGGCAGGCTCCGTACCTCCATCGACGTCCCGGCTCCGGAGCAGGGGTACCCACTGGCCCTGGTCAAGCGTGTCGTGCGCCAGTTGTCCGAGGCCCCCGCCGACCTGCACATCGAGACGCTGGTCGAGGGCCAGGCCGGCGGGCCGCGCGGGACGCTGGAACGGCTGCGCCCCGAGCCTGCCGACCTGTTGCCGAAGGAGGGCGCGACGATCACCGGCTTCAGGCTCTCGCTCCTCAAGGGCATGGGGAGCACCCGGGGCACTGCGGAGTCCGGCTTCATCCGCAGCGTCGACGACGCCGTGGACCGCTTCTACTCCGGGGTCGTCACCCATCTGGAACGCCGCGGCGGCCGGGCCACCGCGACGGTCTGATCAGCAGCCCCGGGCCGTCGTACCGGGCAGGGGACGGGACGGGGCGGGCGCCGTGGTGGCGTGGTGGGGTCGTGGTGGGTGGGGCGTGGTTCCATGAGGGGCCACGGTCCCACCCGGGAGGAACGGAACCCTGAACACCACGATCGCGGAGGCGCTGTCCGTCGCGCTGCTGCTCCTCGTGCTCGCCGGGGCCGTGATCCGGCCGTTCGGGCTTCCGGAGGCGGTGGTCGCCGTGCCGGCGGCGGCGGTCGCCGTGGGGAGCGGGGCGATCCCGCTGGAGCACGCGCGGGAGGAGGCGGCGCGGCTGGGGCCGGTGATCGGGTTCCTGGCGGCGGTGCTGGTGCTGGCGCGGCTCTGCGACGAGGAGGGGCTGTTCCGGGCCGGCGGGGCGTGGATGGCCCGGGTCGCCGCGGGGCGGCCGCGGCGGCTGCTCGGGGCGGTGTTCGCACTCGCCTCGATGGTGACGGCGGTGCTCAGCCTGGACGCGACGGTGGTGCTGCTCACCCCGGTGGTGTTCGCGACCGCCGCCCGCCTGGGGGTGCGGCCCAAGCCGCACGTCTACGCCTGCACGCACCTGTCCAACACCGCCTCGCTGCTGCTGCCGGTCTCCAACCTGACGAACCTGCTGGCGTTCACGGCCAGCGGGCTGGGCTTCACCCGCTTCGCGGCGCTGATGCTGCTGCCCTGGCTGGTGGCCATCGCGGTGGAGTACCTCGTCTTCCGCCGCTGGTTCCGCGGCGACCTGGCGGCCGCCGTCCCCGTCCCGGACGGTGCCGGGACACCGCCGCTTCCAGTGTTCGCGCTGGTCACGGTGGTCTGCACGCTGGCGGGCTTCGTCGTCACCCCGGCGCTCGGGGTCGATCCCGCGTGGGCGGCCGCGGCCGGCGCGCTGGTGCTGGCCGTACGGGCGGTGGCACGGCGGCGGATGACGGTGCGCGCCGTGGCGGGGGCGGCCGGGGTGCCGTTCCTGGCGTTCGTGCTGGCGCTGGGCGTGGTGGTCCGGGCGGTGGTCGACAACGGGCTCGCCGACGCGCTGGGCCGGATCGTGCCCGAGGGCACCGGACTGGTCGCCCTGCTGGGCGTCGCGGCGCTCGCCGCCGTCCTGGCCAACCTGATCAACAACCTGCCCGCCGTGCTGGTGCTGCTGCCGCTGACCGCACCCGCCGGGCCCGGCGCGGTCCTCGCCGTCCTGCTCGGGGTGAACATCGGCCCCAACCTGACCTACGCCGGCTCCCTGGCGACCCTGCTGTGGCGGCGTATCGTGCACCAGCACGAACACGACGTGGACCTCAAGGAGTTCACCGTCCTCGGCCTGCTCACCGTGCCTGCGGCGCTGGGCCTGGCGGTGGTGGCACTGTGGGGTTCGCTGCACGTCCTCGGAGGGTGATGTCCGTGATCGTGACCGCCTGGATCGCCGAAGGGACCTGGCCCGCCTGCGTCGACGCCGTCCGCGTCCACGCGCCGGAGGCCGCCGACGTCGTGCTGCTGCACGTCAGCGGCCCCGACGTCCCCGGTCTCGCGCACGCCGCCTACGCCGGCCTGCTGGGCCGCGGGCACCCGGAGAACGATCCGGGCACCCGCCTGGAGGGCCTCGGCGCGGACTCCGCGGGGCGGCTGCTGGACGCCGCCGCCCGGCGGCTGGACCGGCCGTGCCGCCGGGAGGAGCGGTCGGGGCGGGTGGAGCGGGAGGTGGTCGCCGCGGCGGCCGGGACCGACCTGCTGGTGATGGCCCGCGACGGCGACCTCGCGCGGCTCGGGCCGCGGAGCCTGGGCCCGGCGGCGCGCTTCGTCGTCGACCACGCGCCCTGCCCGGTCCTGCTGGTGTGGCCCGCGGCCGCGCCGGACGTGGCGACGCTCCCGCCGCCGCCCCCGCACCCGCCCCACTGAGGTCCCGACCCGGGCTCAGCCCGTCGCGCCGGGCAGCTGCTTCACCGCGTCGACGACGGACCGGGTCATCACCGCGGTGGTGAAGACGACCGTGCCGCGCGGCATGACGCCCTCGGGGTCCCGCTCGGCCTGGACGCTGCGCTCGCCGAGGAAGACGTGGGTCTTCCGGTCGAAGATCCACTCGGTGCGCTCACCGCTGGTCTCGTCCAGGCGGGCGACCGCGACCCCGTGCCGGCCGGCGGCGTCCACGGCGTCGTCCACGGCCACCACGCCGGGGATCTTGGCGGCGGCCCGGTAGAGGGCGGTGGTCAGCTCGGCCGGCGGGTAGCTCTCGCCCAGCAGGTCGCCGATGGTGGTGAAGGCCTCCTGGTCGGGGCCGTTGCCCATGCCCTCCGTCTCCTTGTAGATCTTGGCCAGGAGGACGTCGGGGTCGGTGGGCAGGGTGGTCAGGTAGTCGTAGCTCGGCGCGTTCAGGTACGGCTCGGGCGTCTTGCCCCGCTCGTCGGTGCCGGCCAGGGTCATGCCCTCGGGGCCGGTGGTGCCGGGCTCGATGAGCCAGCCGTCCCTGCCGTCGCGGGACTCCCAGACCTGGCGGCGGTGCAGCGGGGAACTCGCCAGGCTGGTCTTGCCGTACACGTGCCGCACGTTGGTGCCGGCCGACTGCGACTCGATGTAGACGTACTGGCCGTCGCCCACCGGCGCGGCGGGCGACTCGGCGGCGGCCAACGAGATGGTGTCCAGCAGGCGGGCGGCGCCCCCCGGGTCCGCGGTGCCGAGGCGGGTGGTCAGGGCGGGGGGCGCTGCGGTGGTGCCGGAGCCGCCGCCCGCGCCGATGCCCTCCGTGCCGCCGAACACGAACAGGCCGGTCGCCAGTGCCCCGGCCAGCACGCCCGCGGTCAGCGGGACGAGGACCATGCGGCGCAGCAGCGGGTTGCGGCGCCCGGCCGGGCGGGTGGCAGCGGTGGTCGAGGGCGCGGGGCTCGCGGCGAGGTCCTCGTGGATCCGGGTCATCAGACGCTCCTTGTGCAGCTGGTGACGGTCCGCCGGCAGATCCCGCTCCACGCGCGGCAGGAGACGGGCGGTCTCCTCCCATTCCGAGGGATGGGCGTTCATCGGATTCCTTCCTGTGCGGGCCGGACCGCGTTCGTGCGGTCCCCTTCTGTCTGTCGGCGGCGGACGTCGGGTTCCCTCTCCGCGTCGGCGAGTTTGCGCAGTCGCGTACGGGCCCGGGACAGCCGGGACCGCACGGTGCCGACCGGGACGCCGAGGGCCTCGGCGGCCTCGGCGTACTCCAGGCCCTCCCACAGGCACAGCGTCAGCACCTCGCGTTCGGCGCGGCGCAGCCGGGCGAGGGCGGTGAGCACGGCGGCGAGGCGGCGCCGGTCGTCGACCCGGCCGGCCACGAGGTCTGCGTGGTCCGGCACTTCGAGCGCGGCGGGCCCGGCCTGGGCGCCGGCGGCGACCGCGGCCCGGTAACGGCGGTTGCTGCGGCAGTGGTTGCGCGCGATGTTGGTGGCGACGCCCAGCAGCCACGGCCGCAGCGAGCCCCCTTCGGGGTCGACGCGGTCCCGCAGCCGCCACGCCTCCAGGAAGGTGGCCGACATGACGTCCTCGGCCACCGACCAGTCGGCGGTCAGCCGGAAGGCGTGGTTGTAGACGGTGCGGGCGTACGCGTCGAACAGTTCCGCGAAGGCGGTGGGGTCCCCGTCCCGTACCCGGGTCCGTACATGAGTGGTCACTCCTGTCGGCTGTCCGCCGGTGCCCCGCGGGTTCCCGTGACCCGCGTCACGCGGCGATCCCGTCGGGGGCCGCGGGTACGAAGGGCAGCAGCTCGTCCTGGCCGGGGCGCACCACCCCGAAGGTGCTCTCCGGGACCTCGTGCCAGGCGTCCGGCAGGTCGCCCAGGGGTTCGGACACCACGAGCCGGGTCTCCGCCGACACGCCCTGGAGGAACCACAGGTCCGGGTGGAGTTCGCGCAGCGAGTCCACCTTGCTGCTGTAGAACAGCGACCGCGAGAGGTGCTCGCTGGAGTAGCGGAAGGCCCACAGGCTCTCCCCGTCGGTGACCGCCACCGTCATCTGGACCGGGAACTCGACGCCGTGCTCGTGGCCGGTCCGCTCCACCAGCCCGGCCATCCGTGCCACGGCCGCCGGTACGTCCTGGTCGAGGCCGAAGGTGAGCGCGAGGAAGAACATCACCTCGGAGTCCGTCGAGCCCTCGATGGAGGAGAACAGCGCGGGGTCGACGGCGAGCGAGAGGTCGCGGCGCAGCCGGTGGAAGTCGGTGATCGCGCCGTTGTGCATCCACAGCCAGCGGCCGTGCCGGAAGGGGTGGCAGTTGGTCTGCTGGATCGCGGTGCCCGTCGAGGCCCGTACGTGGGCGAAGAACAGCGGCGAGGTGACGTGGCGCGAGATCTCCCGCAGGTTGCGGTTGTTCCAGGCGGGCCCGATGTCGCGGATGATCGCCGGGGTGTCCATGTCGGCGGCGTACCAGCCGATGCCGAAGCCGTCCCCGTTGGTGGTCTCGACCCCCATCCGGGAGTGCAGGCTCTGGTCGATCAGGGAGTGCCGGGGTTTGTAGAGGATGTTGTCGAGCAGCATGGGCGTGCCCGAGTAGGCGAGCCACCGGCACATGTGCACCATTCCCTTCCTCTTCCGCTGTCCCCCGTCCGCCGGGCCCGGGCGGCGTCCGTACTCAGGGCACGGCCAGGACGACCTCCGCCCAGATCGTCTTGCCCTCCTGGGTGTGACGCGTCCCCCAGCGCTCGGTGACCTGCGCCACCAGCAGCAGTCCGCGGCCGCCCTCGTCGAAGACCCGGGCCCGGCGCAGGTGGGGTGCGGTGCCGCTGCCGTCGGAGACCTCGACGATGAGGGTGCAGTTGTGGATGACGCGCAGCCCTATGGGCGGGGTTCCGTAGCGGATGGCGTTCGTGACGAGTTCGCTGACCACCAGCTCGGCGGTGTACGTGAGGTCCTCCAGCCCCCATTCGGCCAGCCGGCGGGCGACCTCGGCGCGGACACCGGCCACCGCCGCGGGCTCGGCGGGCACCTCCCAGGTGACGACCTGGGACGCGTCCAGCACCTTGGTGCGGGCGACGACCAGGGCGACGTCGTCGTCCGGGGGGTCGGGGACGAGGCCCACCAGGCGCTCGCAGACGGACTCCAGGGCGTGGTCGGGCCGGGTGAGCGCCCGGCGCAGGCCCGCCATGCCGGTGTCGACGTCCCGGTCGTCGGTGGCGATGAGGCCGTTGGTGTAGAGCACCAGGAGGCTGTCCGGGTCGAGTGCGCACTCGATGGTCTCGAAGGGGAGCCCGCCCAGCCCGAGCGGCGGTCCGGGCGGCAGGTCGAGGAACTGCGCGCTGCCGTCCGGCGCCGTCAGCACCGGTGGGGGATGGCCCGCGCTGGCGGCGGTGCACAGCCGGGAGACCGGGTCGTAGACCAGGTAGAGGCAGGTCGCGACGAGGTCGGTGACGACGTTCTCGCCGTCGTCCTCGTCGACCTCCTCCCCGGCGAGGTGCACGACCAGGTCGTCGAGGTGGACGAGCAGTTCGTCGGGCGGCAGGTCGACGTCGGCGAGGGTGCGCACGGCCGTCCGCAGCCGCCCCATGGTGGCGGAGGCGCGCAGCCCGTGGCCGACGACGTCCCCGGCGACGAGCGCGACCCGCGCCCCGGACAGCGGGATCACGTCGAACCAGTCACCGCCCACGCCGGCGCCGCTGCCCGCCGGCAGGTAGCGCGAGGCCACCTCCACCGCGTCCTGCCGGCCGAGCCGCTGCGGCAGCAGGCTGCGCTGGAGGGCCAGGGCGGTGGCGCGTTCGCGGGTGTAGCGGCGGGCGTTGTCGACGGCGACCGCGGCCCGGGTGCCGATCTCCTCGGCGACCAGCAGGTCGTCCTCGTCGAAGGGGTCGGGTCTGCGGTGCCGGGCCAGCACGGCGACGCCGAGGGTGATGCCGCGGGCCCGCAGCGGGATGACCATCACCGAGTGGATGCCGTGCAGGCGCAGCATGGCGGCCCGTCCGGCGTCGCCCGCCGCCCAGCCGTCGATGGCCTGGTCGACGGTGCCGTGCAGCGAGGCGCGGCCGGTGCGGAGGGAGCGGGCGGGCGGGGAGTCGTCCGGGTACTGGTCCAACTCCCCGGTCGCGGTCACCGACTCGGGCAGGCCGGGCAGGACGGACTGCTGGGCGGCGCGGCGGAGGGCGACCCCTGGTTCGCCGGGCTTGGGCTCCACCCCGCGGAACAGCGGGTCGAGCAGGTCGACGGTGGCGAAGTCGGCGAGGTTGCCCACCACGACGTCGGCCATCTCCTGCGCGGTGCGGGTCACGTCCAGCGTGCTGCCGATCCGGGTGCTGACCTCGTTGAGCAGGGCGAGCCGTTCCCGTGCCAGGTACTGCTCGGTGGTGTCGACGGCGGTGAGCTGGACGCGGGGGGTGCTGCGCTGCGGGTCGGTGAGCGGGGAGAGCGTGATCGTCCAGGTGCGCGGTGCGGGCGCCCCCCGTGACCGGATGCGCAGGTGCAGGTCGTGGGACTCGCCGCTGGCCAGGACGTGCCGGACGCCCTCCTCGACGGCCTCGCCGGCGCTGCCGGCCAGGTACTCCGAGGGGAGCCTGCCGCGCATCTGCTCCTCCGTGCGTCCGGCCTCGCGTTGCATGCCCCTGCTGGTGCGCAGGGTCCGCAGCTCGTTGTCGAAGATCGCCATGGGCAGGATGGACTGGTCGAAGGCCTCCTCGACCACGCTGTCCACCGCTCCCCAGCGCCGCCGGTCCACCGGGGAGACCACGACGAGCCGCTGCGGCCGGCCGTAGCCGTCCAGCGACGGGTAGACGCGCACGGACACGTCCAGGTGGCGCCCGTCCCGTCGGCGCAGCACCGACCTGCCGCCCCAGCCGAAGGGCATCGCCAGGAACCACTCGGTGGAGCGGGCGGCGTCCGAGCCGAGCAGCCGGCTGGCGGGCTGCCCCACGACCTCGTCGTGCCCGTAGCCGAGCAGCCGCTCGGCCTCGCTGCTCCAGCCCGTGACGACCCCGTGGGCGTCGATGACGGCCGTGGCCGGAACGGCCGGATCGGGCCGGGGAGGGAGGCCGCCGTCGAAGTCGTCGTCGAGGCTGGAATCTCGCATCGCCATCCGTCGCCGTTGTCGCCCGTCCTCTTCCGGCCCCCTCCAGGACGCGGCTGCCTGCGCCCTCCTCCACTTCTACCGCTCCTGGCCCGTGGCCGCAGGTCGGGCCGTCCGCGGTCAGCGCGAGGCCGCGCCGGGCAGGGCGCCGCCGCAGTTCCCGGCGGGGAGGGCGACGTCGGTGCCGGCCAGGACGACCACGCGGTCGTCCTCGTGGCCGTCGGCGTAGGCGGCGGTGCAGACCACCTGGCGCCTGGCGTTCTCGGCCAGGTCCCGCACGGGGAACGGCAGCGAGACCCGGACGGTGCCCCCGGAGGAGGTGACGTCCACCGGACCGGTGGTGGCGGGCAGCCCGGTGCCGAGTCCCGCCGCGCTCTCCTGGGGCTCCGGCCCGTCCAGCAGCACGGTGACGACCTTCGCGGTCGCCACCGGTGTGCCCGGTGCGGCGTCGCCCGTCCCGCGCAGGACGGGGGTGAGCCGGCCCTCGGGGGAGAGGAAGAAGAGCGTCAGCCGGTCCGGCGGCCCGGGGAAGACGTCGACGGTGGCGGGCCCGCCCGCCTCGACGACCCCGGACCCCTGGACCCCGCAGCCGGCCAGCAGGGCCGCCGCCGCCACGCAGAGGGCGGCCGGGAGGCGGCGGCGCCTCACGGCGCCGTCTCCCCGGCCGGGCCGGGAGCGGCCAGCGGTATCCGTACGGTGAGGACGGCACCGCCGTGCGGGCCGTTGGCGGCGCGGACGGTGCCGCCGTGCAGGCGGACGTTCTCCAGGGTGATGGCCAGGCCCAGGCCGCTGCCCGCGGAGCGGGTGCGGGCCGCGTCGGCCTTGTAGAAGCGGTCGAAGATGTGCGGCAGGACGTCCGGTGCGATACCGGGGCCGCTGTCGGCGACCTCGACGGCGAACCGCTCCGGCCCGTCGCCGGACGGTTCGGTGCGCAGCCGCACGTGGACGGGGGCGGCGCCGTGGCGCAGCGCGTTCCCGACGAGGTTGGCGACCACGACGTCGAAGCGCCGCGGGTCGAGGCGGGCCCGGATGCCCGGGGGCAGTTCGGTGGCGACCTGATCGGGGTCGGTCCAGTGCCGGGTCGCCAGGGTCTTGCGGATGGTCTCGGCGACGTCGACCTCGTCGGCGTTGAGCTCGGCGGCCCGCGCGTCGAAGCGGGAGATCTCGATCAGGTCCTCGACCAGGACGGCCAGCTTGCCGGTCTCGGCGCTGATGAGGCGGACGGCGGCCGCGGTGTCCGGGGCGAGCCGCCCGGCGTCCTCGTCGAGGACCTCGGTGACCGCGAGCATCCCGGCCAGCGGGGTGCGCAGTTCGTGCGAGACGTCGGAGGCGAAGCGGCGGGCCCGGGCCTCGGCGCGGCGCAACTCGTCCACCGACCTCTCCAGCTCCAGTGCGGATTCGTTGAAGGTGTGCGCGAGGTCCGCGAGTTCGTCGCTGCCCTTCACCTGGATGCGGGTGTCGAGTTCGCCGCGGCCCATGCGCTGCGCCGCCGTGCGCAGTTCACGGACCGGGCGGAGCACGCTGCCGGCGGCGAGCAGGGCGGGGACCAGGGCGACGGCCAGCGCGGGCAGGGCTCCGTCGCGGGCGGCGGCGAGCAGTGCCCGGACGCCGTCGTCCTCCGTGGCCAGCGGCATCACGGCGTAGAGCACGAGGCCGGTGGGGCGGGCGGACAGCCCGGTCTTGAAGACGGTCGGCACGCCCACGGTCAGCCAGGGGGCGCCGTCCTTCTCGACCCGCTGGAAGACGCCCCGGGGACGTTCCGCCGCGGCGCGGCGCAGTTCGGGCGTGATGACCGTGGAGACGGGACTGGTGCCGGAGGAGACCCGGATCGAGCCGTACTCGGCGAACACCACCCAGGTGCGCGGCTTGCCCTTGCGGGCGATGTCGCGCAGCACCTCCTGGAGGGCCGTGGTGTCCATCGGGAGCGTGGTGCCGACGGTGGCCACCTGCTCGCGGAAGGAGGCGACGGCGGTGTCCTGGGCCTGTTCGAGGACGGCGTTGCGCGCCTCGCGGTAGGTGAGGGTCGCGGTGGTGCCCGCGCTGACCGCCGCGACGAGCAGGAACGCCAGCACCAGCCGGGTGCGCAGCCCGATCCGGGCCCTGCGGAGGATCACCGGCGGCTCACAGCGGTCCGAAGCGGTAGCCGAAGCCGCGCAGCGTCTGTATGTAGCGGGGGCTGCCGGGGACGTCCTCGATCTTGTTGCGCAGCCGCCGGACGCAGGCGTCGACCAGCCGGGCGTCCGCGTGGTAGCTGTGCTCCCACACGTGCTCCAGCAACTGCTGGCGGCTGAAGACCTGTTCGGGCGCCGCGGACAGGAACAGCAGCAGCTTCAGTTCGGAGGGCGCGAGTGCCAGCCGCCGCCCGGACTTGGCGACGCCGAGCCCGGCGCGGTCGACGGCGAGGTCGCCGTGCTGCTCGACGGCCGAGCGGCCCGCGGGTTCCTCGATGCGCCGCAGTACGGCCCGGATACGGGCCTCGATCACCTCGGTGCGGGCGGGTTTGACGATGTAGTCGTCGGCCCCGGCCTCCAGCCCGACGACGACGTCGAAGTCGTCGCCGCGGGCGGTGAGCATGATGATCGGCAGTTGGCTCGTCTCGCGCACCTGGCGGCAGACCTGGACGCCGTTCATGCCGGGCAGCATCAGGTCCAGCAGCAGCAGATCGGGCCGGAACTCGGCGACGGCGGTGAGCCCGGCCTCTCCGGTGGCGGCCGTCCGTACCTCGTGACCGCGGCGGCGCAGGCCCAGTTCGACACCTTCGCGCACGGAAGGGTCGTCTTCGATCAGCAGGACGCGTGGCATGAGCGGAGTATCGCAAGTCATCGTGCACCGCGCCGCAGTTTGCCGAGCAGTGCCCGCCGGGCCGCCTCGACCTCGGTCAGCCGCAGCGGGCGGGCCGCGGCCGCGAAGACCAGCACGACGGCGGCGGCCCCGGCCGTCGCGGCGGCGAGCGGCCCGAGCGGCGCGGTGAGGTCCGCCGCGACCCGGCCCAACGCGGCGGCGGGCACCGCGACGAGCAGCAGACGGGCCAGCGCCCCCGCGGTCGGCGAACGCCACGGCCCGCGGCCGCCGTCCGGCGCCGCCAGCCTGCGGTCCAGCACGTGCGCGGTGACCGCCCAGCCCGCGAAGAGCGCCACCGAGTACCCCGCGGCCATGCCCGTGACCGCCCAGCGCGCGGGCAGCAGCAGGTAGGCGGCGACGGACAGGCCCGCGTTGAGCCCGGAGATCACCAGGTTCAGCAGGAACGGGGTGCGGGTGTCGCCGAGCGCGTAGAAGGTGCGCGACAGCACGTACTGCCCGGAGAAGGCGACGAGGCCCGGGGCGAAGGCCACCAGCGCGCTCGCCATGACCGCGACGTCGGCGGCGTCCGTCCTGCCGTGCTCGAAGACCAGCGCCATCGCCGGCCCGGCGAGCGCCAGCAGCGCGCACGCGGCGGGCACCACCAGCGCGGAGCTGCTGCGCAGCGCGTACGAGACGTCGCGGCGCACCCGCGCGGGGTCGCCGTCGGCCGCTGCCGCGCTCATCCGCGGCAGCAGGGCGGTGACCAGCGAGACCGTCACGATGCCGTGCGGCACGGCCCACAGCAGGTAGGCGTTGTTGTACGCGGTGAACCCGGCGCCGCCGTCGATGCCCAGCGCCGCGGCGCGCTGCCCGGCGGAGGTGGCGAGCCGGGTCACCACCCAGTAGGCGACCTGGTTGGTGAGGACGAGCAGCACCAGCCACCCGGCGGAGCGCAGCGGCCGGGCCAGTCCGCTGCCCCGCCAGTCGAACCGCGGCCGCCAGCGGAAGCGCGCCGCCCGCAGCGACGGCACCAGCGCCAGCGCCTGCACCGCGATGCCGGCCGTGGTGCCCCAGCCGAGCAGCGCGGTCTCGCCCGGGGTCAGCCCGCCGCCGGTGCCGGCCGTCACCAGGTAGAGGCCGAAGACGGCGATGACGACCAGGTTGTTGAGGACCGGCGTCCACATCATCGCGCCGAACCGGCCGCGCGCGTTGAGCACCTGGCCGAGCAGCGTGAACAGCCCGAGGAAGAGGATCTGCGGCAGGCAGGCGCGCGCGAAGGCCACCGTCGTCGCCGCCTGCGCCCCGGTGTAGCCGGTGTACGCGGCCACGATCGCGGGCGCGGCGAGCACGGCCGCCGTCGTCATCAGCAGCAGCGCGGCGGTGCACACGGTCAGCAGCCGGTCGGTGTAGGCGGCGCCGCCGTCCGCGTGCTCCTTGGCGGCCCTGACCAGTTCGGGCACGAACACCGCGTTGAGGGCGCCGCCCAGCAGCAGCATGTAGACGATCGTGGGCACCGAGTTGCCGACCGAGTAGCCGTCGGCGGCCAGGCCGACGCCGAGCGCCGCGGCGACGGTCGCGGACCGTACGAAGCCGGTCGCGCGGGAGACGACGGAACCCGCCGCCATGAGGGCGCCGCTGCGCAGCACCGAGGCGCCGGCCGTCCTGTCCGCCGCCGCATCGGCCGCCGCATCGGCCGTGGCGTCCGCCGTCGCGTCGGCCGGTCGGGCCGCCGAGGGGGCGCTCACCGGCGCGCCATGTAGGCCTGGAACGCCCGGTAGAGCGTGTGGTTGGCGGTGCCGTCCAAGGCCGTCTCCCATTCCCCCAGGGTCTCGACGACCCGACCGCCCGTGCCGAGCTTCCAGCGGGTGAGCCCGAACGCCCGGTCCTCCGGGTCGAGTGTGGAGGGTACCCCGCGCATGTCGTACTCCAGTGCGCCCTGTTCGCGGGCGTCCGTGAGCATGCGCCACTGCAGGGCGTTGGAGGGACGGACGTCACGGCGGTGGTCCGCCGAGGCCCCCGTCTGGTACCAGACCCTCCGGCCCACGGTGATCATGGTGTGGGCCGCGAGCACCTCGCCCTCGTGGCGGGCGAGGTAGAGCTTCATCCGGCCCGGCTGCTCGGCGTTGAGGGCCGCGTACTGGCGCTGGTAGTACTCCAGCGAGCGTCCCAGCCGGAAGCCGTCGCGTTCCTCGGTGACGCGCAGCAGCCGGAAGAACTCGGGAAGGTCGGCGGCCCCGCCCACGTCCACCTCGACGCCCGACCGCTGCGCCCGCCGTATGTTGCGGCGCCACTCCTGGTTGAGTCCCGCCCACAGGTCGTCGGCGCTGCGGCCGGCCAGCGGGACCCGGAAGACGTGGCGGGGCTGGGCGTCCGCGTCCCCGCCGCCGTCCGGACCGTCGCCGTCCCCGCCGCAGCGCCGCCAGCCGCGGGCCCGCAGCCGCTCGGCCACGACCGTGCCGAGCGGGTCGACCTCGCAGGTCAGCACGTCGGACAGGCGCCGCCCGAGCCCGGTCGCGGACTTCAGGACCGCGGCGTCCCAGCGGCGGTGGGCGGGCGAGGGGCCGATGCGCACGGCGAAGGCGCCGAGTGTGCGCAGGTGGCGCAGGAGCGGCGACAGCCAGGCGTCGATGTCCGGGTCGGCCCAGTCGGCGACCGGCCCCTCGGGCAGGTAGGCGAAGGACTTCCGCGTACCGGGGAACTGCCGCAGCAGCACCAGGGCGACCCCGTGCAACTCACCGGGCCCCGCGCCGTCCGCGGGTCCCCAGCCGACCAGCCGGGCCCGCCAACCCGGCTTCACCTGCGCCCACGACGGGCACTGGAGGAAACCCGGGCCGAGCGCCGAGCCGGTCCGGGACGCCAGGAACGCGCGGTACGTCTCCGCGCTGACCGGCCCGAGCCGGGCCTGCCGGGGGCCCGGGCCCGCCGTCACGAGCAGTGCCGACACTGTGCCTCCCTGGAGTGTGGTCGGTGGGTACACAGGAAGGCTCACAGCCCTTCATGACCGCCCCGAGCGGCCAATGTGACCGGACCATGACCGTTCCGTCCCAGCTGCCGTCATACCGCTCCCAAGCCCTCCACCTGGGCTTCCGGCGGCCTAGAGTCCCCGGGGTCCGGCCGGTTCCGGCCGCTCTCCCCGTCCTTCACGGAGGTCTCCGTTGTCCAGGAAACGTGTGGGCCCCATAGGCCGGCCACGCCCGCGCACCGCCGCTGTGACGGCCGCCGCGCTGTCGGCCGCGCTGTCCGCCGTGCTCACCGGCTGCTCGGGCGGCGCCCCGGCGGCGACGCACGCGGCCGGCGACGCGGAACAGCGCAAGGAGCGGCCCGCGACCGTCACCGTCACCCCGCACGGCGGGCGGGTCCAGGCCGGCGAGCCGGTACGGGTCACCGCCCGGGGCGGCACCCTCACGACGGTCACCGTCGCCGGGCCGCACGGCAGGGGGCTGACCGGCACCCTGTCCGCGGACCGCCGCACCTGGACCTCGGAGCGCAACGTCGTGCCCGGCGCCTCGTACACCGTGCGGGCCGGCACCCGCACCCCCGGCGGTACGACCGGCACGAGCGAGTCCAGCTTCAGCACGGCCGCCGCCGGCAAGGTCAACAAGGTGGACTGGCGGCCCGGCGACGCCACCACGGTCGGCGTCGCCCAGCCGATATCCCTGGTCTTCGACAACCCCGTGACCGACAAGGCCGCCGTGGAGCGGCAGCTCGAGGTGAAGACCTCGAACGGCACCGAGGGCTCCTGGGGCTGGCTGACCGACTACTCCGGCCGGGACCGGGTCGACTGGCGGCCCAGGGAGTACTGGCGGCCGGGCACCGAGGTCACCCTGGACGCCCACCTGGACGGCACCGACTCCGGCCGGGGCGGCTGGTTCGTCCGCGACTACCGGGCCTCCTTCACGGTCGGCGCCCGGCAGGTCGTCAAGGTCGACCTCGACCGCAAGCGGCTCACCCTGCAGCGCGACGGCCGGACGGTGCGCACCCTCCCGGTCTCCGGCGGCACCCCCGGCCCGGACACCGGCTCGTGGCGCGGCACGGCGGTGGTGCTGGCCAAGGAGGGCACGGTCCGGATGAGATCCGAGACCGTCGGCCTCGGCGACGCCTACGACGAGACCGTCCACGACTCGATCCGGCTGACCTGGTCCGGGATGTACGCGCACGCCGCGCCCTGGAACGCCGCGTTCTTCGGCCGCGCCAACCGCAGCCACGGCTGCGTCGGGATGAGCGACGCCGACGCGGACTGGCTGTACTCGCGGGTCCGCGTCGGCGACCCCTTCGAGATCACGGGGTCCGAGGCCAAGGGCACGGTCGCGCCGAACAACGGCTTCGGCGACTGGAACGTGGACTGGGACGGGTGGCGGGAGAAGAGCGCGCTGCGCTGACCCCGCGCCGCCCCCGTCCGGTGGTGGTTGTCTGGAAGGGGCGGCACCACCGCCGGCAGGGGCGGTGCCGCCGCACCGCCGAGAGGAAGGCAGCGCCATGAGCGGCTCCGGCGACTTCACCGCACAGTCCACCGCCGCCGAGGTCGTCGGCGGCATCGACCTCACCGGGCGCCGTGCCGTCGTCACCGGCGCGGCCTCCGGCATCGGCCTGGAGACCGCCCGTGCCCTGGCCGGGGCCGGCGCCGAGGTCACCCTCGCGGTACGGGACACCGCGGCCGGCGAACGGGCCGCCGCCGGCCTCGCGGCCGGCGGCGGGCGGGTCCTGGTCGCCCCGCTCGACCTCGCGGACCAGCGCTCGGTGGCGGCCTTCACCGCCGCCTGGGACGGCCCCCTGGACGTCCTCGTCAACAACGCCGGGGTGATGATGACGCCCGAGACGCGCACGCCCGAGGGCTGGGAGCTGCAGTTCGCGACCAACCACCTCGGGCACTTCGCGCTCGCCACCCGCCTGCACGCGGCCCTCGCCGCCGCGGGCCGCGCCCGGGTGGTCTCCCTCAGCTCGGTCGCCCACCTGCGCAGCCCGGTGCACTTCGACGACGTCCACTTCCGCGACCGGCCGTACGACGCGGGCCTGGCGTACGCCCAGTCCAAGACCGCCAACGTCCTGTTCGCGGTGGAGGCGAGCCGGCGCTGGGCCGCCGACGGCGTGACCGTCAACGCGGTCCACCCCGGGGCGGTCCTGGGCACCGACCTCTCCCGGCACCTCACCCGCGAGACCCTGGACGCCGCCGCGTCCGGCGGACACACCTTCAAGACCCCGCAGCAGGGCGCCGCCACGGTCGTGTACGTGGCCACCGCGCCCGGGCTCGAGTGCGTCGCGGGCCGCTACTTCGAGGACTGCGCCGAGGCCCACCGCCACATCCCCGGGAGCTCCGGCGGCGTAGCCGACCACGCCCTCGACCCGGACGCGGCGGCACTGCTGTGGCAGGTGTCGCTGGACGCCCTCGCGACGGGTGTGCGCGGCTGACGGCCACTGGGGCTGCGGGCCAGGAGGACCAGGCGGGGCCGGTGGCGGCGGTCAGTGCGGGAAGGTCCGCGGCGGCCGCTGGCGCGGCAGTTCGTCGCGGAACTCCTCGACGATCGAGCTGATCTGCCGGGTGAGCTGGGTCCGTTCCAGCCGGTCGAGGTAGAGGTTGCGGGCGGCCAGGCCCACCGCGTCCACGCAGAAGTAGAGCGCCATCAGCGGGTTCACGAACAGTTCGCTGTGCTTGGTGCGTTCCGTGAAGCGCACGTTCCCGAAGTCCCCGCGGACCGCGGCCGCGACCGAGCCGTGCACGATGCTCGGGTGGTCCGGGGTCGCCTCCTGGGCGTGCGCGACCGCGTCCAGGTAGAGCCGGCCCTCGCGGCTGTCGCGTGGCAGCGAGAACGCCCCGAGGTACGCCCCGTCGCGCTCCAGGGCGGCCAGGTTCTCCAGCACCAGGGAGTGGTTGACACCGTGGTACGCGTCGACGCCGAAGCCGAGGCAGACCACCAGCCGCTGCGGGACGTCGGTGAGTCCGCCCACCGCGGCGAGGCTGGCCATGTCCTCCTCCGGGGTGCCGAGTCCGCTCTCGTCGCCGCGCATGAGGATGTCGGTGCCGCCGTCCACCAGCACGATCGCGTCGACCCCGCCGAGGTGGCCGATCAGCGCCCGGTAGGCGTCCCTCAGGGGTGCGACGCCGGCGCGGGACAGCGCGTACACGGTCGAGGGCAGGCCCTGCGACTCCAGCCAGCGGGCGAGGGTGCGCTCCGGGAAGTAGTCGCCGCGGGCGGCCGTCGAGGGTCGCACGGCGGCGACGTCGTGGTCCAGCCACACGTCGAGGTCCAGGCCGTACAGGTCGGCGAAGGAGAGGTTGGCGAGGTGCACCTCCTTGCCCGCCTGGCGCAGCGCCAGCGCGATCGGCAGGCCTGCGTAGACGTCGAAGCCGCCGCCGGCCCCGGCGACGAGGATCCGCCGCGCGTCGCGCAGGCGGGTGAACAGGGCGGGTTCGAGGAGGGAGAACACCGGGGGACGGTAACAGCGGGCGGCGGCCGGCGGCAGCGGATTTCCGCGCCCGCGCCGGTCGTTGGCGCGCCCTCTCCCGGTGCCGTGTCGGAGCCCGCGCCTAGACTCGGCCGGATGGTGACGGAGACGGATATCGCACTCGCCGACGGGCGGACGCTGCACGTGTACGACACCGGGCCGGCCGGCCGGGAGGAGGGCGCGGAGCTGGCCGTCCTGTGGCACCACGGCACGCCCAACATCGGTACGCCCCCCGAGCCGCTGTTCGCGGCCGCCGCCGAGCGCGGCATCCGCTGGGTGGGCTACGACCGTCCCGGCTACGGCGGTTCGATGCCGCGCCCGGGCCGGGACGTCGCCTCCGCCGCCGGCGACGCGGCGGCAGTGGCCGACGCGCTGGGCATCGGCCGCTTCGCCGTCATGGGCCACTCCGGCGGCGGCCCGCACGCGCTGGCCTGCGCGGCCCTGCTTCCGGACCGTGTCCTGGCGGTGGTCTGCGGGTCCGGCCTGGCGCCGTACGGGGCGGAGGGGCTCGACTGGTTCGCCGGGATGGGGCCCGCGGGCGCGGCGGAACTGGCCGCGGCGGTCCGGGGGCGTGCGGCGCTCGAAGAGGCGCTGGCCTCGGGCGACTTCGACCCCGAACTCTTCACCCCCGCCGACCACGCGGCGCTGGCGGGCCCGTGGGCGTGGCTGGGCGGCGTGGCGGGCAAGGCGCTCGAGGGCGACCCGGGCGCGATGGTCGACGACGACCTCGCCTATGTGGCGCCGTGGGGCTTCGACCCGTCGGCGGTCGCCGCGCCCGTCCTGGTCCTGCACGGCGAGGCCGACCGTATGGTGCCCGCGGCCCACGGGGTGTGGCTGGCCCGGCGGTGCCCGGACGCGGAGCTGTGGCTGCGGCCCGGCGAGGGGCACGTCTCGGTCCTCGGCTCCGCCGTGGACGCGCTGGAGTGGCTCGCCGGACGGGCCCGGCGGGGCTGAGCGCGCGGCCGCGCCGTCCACAGGCTGTGGACGGCGCGGCGCGGGCAGCGCCTCCCGGCCGGGGGGAGTCCTCCCGCGTGCAGCGTGACGACCGCACGGCGCTGCAGTCGTACCGGAAACGCCCGTTTCCGCCCTTTCCCGCGCGGAAGTCGACCGCGTCGGGACAACCATGTGCCCTCCTCAGGTGTCTGGACGTCCGAAGATCCCCCGTGCCGGCCACGGGTGGACCCAGAGGCAGAACGTGACGACCGGGCGCCCCGCGGGGGGCGGGGCCCGGTCGTGGACGGAGGACCGTACGACCGTGGACAGGCACGACGGCAGCGACATCGACCCCGCGGACCAGTGGGTCCTCGACCCGGAGAGCGGCACCTACCGGCTGCGGCTGGACTCCGACGCCCCGCCGGCTCCCACGGTGCCCCGGCAGGGCGGGCGGCCGACGCACCGCGAGGAGCGGCGGCCCGACCCGGCTCCGGGCGGCCGCCGCCGCACCGGAGCCCCGGCACCGTCCCGCAAGGCGAAGCGGTCCACCCGGCGCAGGGTGCTGATGTGGACCGCGGGCACGCTCGGCTTCGTGCTGCTCGCGGGCAGCGCCGGTGCCTACCTCCTGTACCGGCACCTCGACGGCAACATCGCGACCGTCGACGTCGGCACGGCGGGCAGCAAGGAGGTGACCAGCAAGGACGCCGTGAACATCCTGGTCATCGGCACCGACAGCCGCGAAGGCCTCGGCGGCAAGTACGGGGACGCGGGCAGCGTCGGCCACGCCGACACCACGATCCTCTTCCACGTGGCGAAGGACCGGTCGAACGCGACCGCCATGAGCATCCCGCGCGACATGGTCACCGGCATCCCCGACTGCCCGACCAAGCAGAAGGACGGTTCCACCAAGACGATCCCCGGCACCCCCCAGGCCGATTTCGGCCCGCGCTTCAACGAGAGCCTGGGCCAGGCGGGACGCGACCCGGGCTGCACCATGCGGACCGTCACGAAGATCACGGGCATACCCGTCGACCACTTCGTCCTGGTCAACTTCGAAGCCGTGAAGACCCTGTCCACGGCGGTCGGCGGGGTGCCGGTCTGCCTCACCCACCCCATCAAGGACACCACCCCCGAGGGCGAGGGCTCCCACCTGGACCTGCCCGCGGGACCGAACAAGGTCCAGGGCGAGCAGGCCCTGGCCTTCGTCAGGACCCGCCACTCCCTGAAGAACGGCAGCGACCTGGACCGGATCGACCTGCAGAAGCAGTTCCTCGGCTCGATGATCCGCCAGATGAAGTCCGGTGACACCCTCAGCGACCCCCGGAAGCTCTTCAAACTGGCGAACGCGGCCACCAAGTCGCTCACCGTGGACACCGGCATCGGCGGCGTCGCCAAGCTCACCGACCTCGCCAAGGACCTGAGCCGGGTCGATGCCGAGCACATCACCTTCACGACGCTCCCGGTCAAGGACAACCCGGCCGAGGGGACGAAGCACGCGACGGTCGTCGTGGACGACACGAGGGCGCCCGCCCTCTTCAAGGCGATCAAGAGCGACGTCTCGCTGACCAAGGCGAAGAAGAAGCCCGCCGCGGCCGACTCCAAGCTCCGCGGGGCCAAGGCGGACCCGTCGCAGGTACGGGTGGCCGTCTACAACGGCGGCGGTCCGCAGGGCGCGGCGCGGACGACGCAGGAGTGGCTGCAGAACACCGAGGGCGTCACCCACTCCACCAACGGCGGCAACGCCCCCGGGGGCAGCCAGGACCGCACGACCCTGGAGTACGCGCCCGACCAGGCCGACCAGGCCCGGGCCCTGGCCGCGATGATGGGCCTGCCCGCCGCCGCCCTCCGCCCCGGCACGGCGGACGCCGCACCCGGCGCGGACATGACCCTCACCCTCGGCGGCGACTTCCGGGGCCCCGGGACCGCGCTCGCCGACCCGGACCGGCTCCCGGACGACATCCCGCAGTCCCGCGCCGACAAGGAGCAGTGCGTCGGCTGAGCCCCGGCGGGCCGCCGCGCCGCGCCGCGCCTACGGTGGAGGGGAGGAAGGGGCGCCCCGCGCGCCCGGGATGCGACGGCAAGGAGCGCCCCATGTCCCGCAGCGACAACCTCTCCGTCCTCGAGGGCTTCGGAACGGCGGTGAACGACGGCCGGCTCGGCGAACTCGACGCGTACGTCGCGTCCGGCTCGGTGGACCACGACCCCGGCCCCGGTCAGGGCCCCGGTCCCGAGGGGTACGAGGAGATGTTCGGCGCGATGCGGCGGGCCTTCCCCGATCTGCACGTCGAGGTCGAGCACGTCATGGCCACCGACGACGAGGTCGCCTTCGCGTACACCATCACCGGTACGCACCTCGGCGAGCTGATGGGCCACGCGCCGACGGGGCGCACCGTCAGCTACCGGGGCATGCAGATCAGCCGGTTCGAGGACGGGAAGATGGTCGAGCGCTGGGGGAGCAGCGACCAGCTCGGGATGCTGCGCCAGCTCGGCCTCACCCCCTGACCGCCCCGCGCCGGGCCGGTGTTCAGTCCCCGGCGGCCGCCGGCAGGCGGAGTGCGAAGAGGGCCCCGCCCGCCGGGGCCGTGCCGACGGTGAGGGTGCCGTCGTGGCGGTGGGCGACGTCGCGGGCGATGGCCAGGCCGAGTCCCGCGCCGCCCTCGTCGCGGCTGCGGGCGTCGTCGAGCCGGACGAAGCGCTCGAAGATCCGCTCCCGTTCGGCGGGGGGCACGCCGGCGCCGTCGTCGCCGACCGTGAGGACGACCTGCCCGTTCCGCGGGTGCGCGGTCACTGCCACGGTCACCGCGGTGCGCGCGTGGCGCTGGGCGTTGTCGACCAGGTTGCCGAGCACCCGCGCCAACTGGCCGCGCGATCCGGCGACGTCGAGCAGCTGACCGGCGCCGTCGGCCGCGCCGGCGTCGACGGTCACCGGGACCCGGTCGGCGGGCCGTCTGCGGATCTCCTCGCGGACCAGTTCGCCCAGGTCGACCCGCCGCCGCGCGGGCCGTTCCCCCGCGTCGAGCCGGGCGAGCAGCAACAGGTCGCCCGCGAGGTGCTGCAGCCGCTCGGTGTCCTTGACGGCGCCGGGGACGTCGAGCAGGTGCGGATGGGCCGTGCCGACCTCCAGTTGCGTGCGCAACGAGGCGATCGGGCTGCGCAGTTCGTGCGAGGCGTCGGCGACGAATCGGCGCTGCCGTTCGACCGCGGCCTCCAGGGCGGTCAGGGTCTCGTTGGTGGTGCGCGCCAGCAGGGCCACCTCGTCGCGGGCGGCCGGTTCGGGCACACGTCGGGAGAGGTCCTCGGACGCCGTGATGGCGGCCATCTCGCGCCGGATGCCCTCCACCGGGGCCAGCGCGCGCCGGGTGACCCGCCAGGTGGCGCCGCCGACCACCAGCAGGAGCAGCGGCAGTCCGGCCAGCATGGCCGCCGCCGCGGTGTTCAGGGCGCTCTCCCGGGCCGCAAGCGAGGCGCCCGCGTGGATGAGGACGGTCTGCCCCGCGAGGTCGGTCGCCTTGACGGTCGCGAAGCGGTAGGCGGCCGTCCGACCGTCCAGCGTGGCCCGTCCCGCGCCGTGCGCCACCGTCGCGCCGATGGCGCCGACGACCGGGTCGTCCCCGGCGCCTGGGGAGGCCGTGCCGCCGCCGTGCCGGTCGTCGTCCTCGCCGCCGTGCGTCCCGTCGTCCCGTCCGCCGCGGCCCCGGCCGCGTCCGTGGCCGCCGTCGTCCCCGCCGCCGTGGCCGTCGTCCTCCGCGGTGCGCTCCGTGGCGGAGGGGATGGGCGCGGGGGTGGGGGTCGCCGCCGCGGCGGGGAGGCGGACGGCCGTGACGGCGTCGACCCCGGTGCCGCTGATCCGTTCCAGGCCCCTGGTCACCGCGAGCGGCCGCCCGTCCTCGGCGACCACCTGCACCGGAGCGTCCTCGGGCAGGCGCAGCCGGGCGTACCGGTCCGTACCCGCCCCGCGGCTGGCGACGTCGAGGGCGATCCTGCGGGCCGTGTCGTCGGCCTGGCTCTGCGCCTGAGCGGTGAGGTTGGCGCGCAACGACAGCAGCACGGCCACGCCGGCGGCGACCAGCGCCACCGCGACCACGGCCGTGGCGCCCAGCGACATCTTGGCCTGGACGGTGCCGAGCGGCCGGGGGCGCCTCACGACGACGCCAGCCGGTAACCGGCGCCGCGCACCGTCTGGATGAGGTCCGCGCCGAGCTTGCGGCGCAACGTGCTGACGTAGACCTCGACGATGTTGGGGTCGCCGTCGTAGGCGAAGTCCCAGACGTGCTCCAGGATCCGGGACTTGCCGACCACCTGCCCGGCCCGTACCGCCAGTTGCTCCAGCACGGCGAACTCCTTGGCCGTCAGCGTCACTTCGGTGTCGTCGCGGAAGACCCGGCGGGCGGCGGTGTCCAGCACGAGGCCGCCCAGCCGCAGCACGGGCGAGGCCCCCGCGGAACCCCGGCGCCGCAGCAGCGCCTTGACCCGGGCGACGAGCACGACGTACGAGAACGGCTTGGTCAGGTAGTCGTCGGCGCCGGTGTCGAGGCCCTCGGCCTCGTCGTACTCGCCGTCCTTGGCGGTGAGCATCAGGATGGGGACCTCGTTGCCCGCGGCCCGCAGCGCGGCGCAGACGCGGTAGCCGTTCATGCCGGGCAGCATGATGTCCAGCACGACGAGGTCGTGGACGCCCTCCCCCGCCCGGTGCAGCCCCTCCAGCCCGTCGTGGACGACGTCCACGGCGAAGCCCTCGGCCGTCAGCCCCCTGGCCAGCGAGACCGCGAGCCGTCTCTCGTCCTCCACGATCAGCACGCGCACGGGCCCAGCCTCCCAAATCAACCTGAAGAGATCTTCAGCCGGTTTCAGGCTGCCTTCAGCCTGTACCGCCGACATTGGGGTCCCGGAACAGACCTGACACAGACCGGGTACGGCCCGGTCGGAAGGGCACCTCATGAAGCGCAACACGATCGTCGCCGCCATGGCGGCCGCGCTCCTCGTCGCCGGCGGCTACACGGCGTTCGCCACGGGCGGCCACGACGGCGGCCGCGGCGGTGGCCGCGAGGACGCGCGCGGCACGGTCTTCTCGACCGCAACTCCCGGGGCGACCCCGGGGCACGACGCCGGCGACGACCACGGCCGCCACCGCGGCGCCGACGACCCCGCCGCCCGCGCCGGCGAAGGCTCCCCGGGCGTCACGGCGAGCCAGGCGGCGGCCGCCGCGGTCGCGCACACGCCGGGCACCGTCACGAAGATCGAGCCGGACGACCGGCACCGCGGCTCCTGGGAGGTGTACGTCACCGGGGCGGACGGGGTCGTCCACGAACTCCACGTGGACGCGGTGACGGGCCGGGTCACGGAGGACGACCGCCCCCGCGGCCGCACGCGCACCGGGGACGCCTCCCGCACCGCCTCCCCCGCACCCGCGACCACGCGGCCCGGGTACGACGACCACGGCGGCGACCGCGCCGGCAGCGACGACCCCCCGGGTGACGACCACGGCGGCGACCGCGCCCGGGGCGGCGACCGTTCCGGCGACGACCACGGCGGGGGTCACGGCCGGGGCCGGGGCCGCGGCGGCGACGACGACTGACATCCCCCCGTGTGGCCGGGCCCCCCGCGCCCGGCCACAGGCGCCGCCTCCGCAGTTCAGAGCCGCCCGACGTCCACCACGGCCTGCGCGAACGCCGCGGGCGCCTCCTGCGGCACGTTGTGCCCGATGCCCTGCAGCGTGCGGTGCGCGTACTTCCCGGTGAACTTGGCCCGGTAGGCCGAGCCGTCGCCGGGCGGGGTGAACGGGTCGACCGACCCGTCGAGGGTGATCGTGGGCACGGTGACGACCGGCCCACGGGCGAGCCGTGCCTCGATGTCGTCGTGGGCCGGGTCGCCCTCCACCAGGCCCAGCCGCCAACGGTAGTTGCCGATGACGATCGGCACGTAGTCCGGATTGTCGAAGGCCGTCGCGGTGCGCTCGAAGGTGGCGTCGTCGAATCCCCAGGTCGGGGAGTTGAACTTCCACACCAGCCGGGCCAGGTCGTCCCGGTAGCGCTCCAGCCCCTTACGGCCCCGTTCCGTGGCGAAGTAGTACTGGTACCACCACGCCCACTCCGTCTTCGGCGGCAGGGGCTGCTTGTTCGCCTCGCGGTTGGTGATCAGGTAGCCGGTCACCGAGACCAGTCCCTTGACCCGCTCCGGCCACAGCGCCGCGATGATGTCCGCGGTCCGCGACCCCCAGTCGAAGCCGGCCAGGACCGCCTTCCTGATCCCCAGCGCGTCCATGAGCGCGACGATGTCCAGCGCGAACGCCGCCTGCTGGGGGTCGCGCGGCGTGGCGCGGGACAGGAAGCGCGTCGTCCCGTGGCCGCGCAGGTAGGGCACGACCACCCGGTAGCCCTTCGCCGCCAGCAGGGGTGCGACGGCGACGTAGCTGTGGATGTCGTACGGCCAGCCGTGGAGCAGGATCACCGCGGGGCCGTCGGCCGGTCCGGCCTCGGCGTAGCCGACGTCCAGCACCCCGGCCTCCACCTGCTTCAGCGGGCCGAACGCCTGCGTGTCGCGGGGCCGTTCCTTGCCGGGGGCCATGGGCGGCGCCGGCTTGTTCTCGTCGGGCCCGGTCGTCGCGCAGCCCGTGGCGAGCCCGGCCAGTGTGGCCGCGAACGCCCCGGTGCCGACGATCGTGCCGAAGGTCCGCCTGTCGATCATCCGAGGCCTTCCGTGGGATGCGGGCGCGGGCACTGCGATAGGCCATGCCCCGTCCGGCCCGGTCCGCGTCGCCCCACCGGCGAATGTCATCCCCATGGCACTGGCCCCGGTGGGCCCGGTGAGGGCCGGACGGGTGAAGTCGCGGGCGCGGCGCAACCGGCGGGCGGAGCGGGGCTGTCCTGCACGGCGAGTCCGGTCGACACCGTCCGAGATCCGAGAGGAAACACCATGAGCCTTCTCGATACTCCGCAGCAGTCACTGGGAGGCGTCCCGCTGGGGGCCCACCTGGCCGCCGTCGACGCGCGCTGGGTGGAGGTCCACGCCGCGCTCATCGCGGCCGGGGTGCCCCCGCTGCCCGGGGACAGCGATGCCGTGCACACCATCGCCCGGCAGCTCGACGACGCCACGGTCAGCGCCGTCGTCGCCTGGATCGACAGCGCCGCCTCCCGCTGACCCCGGCCCGGGCACCGCGCTTTGTGACGGTCATGTGACCGGAATTGTGGCCTCCGCCACGGCCGGGAACGGGAGGGCCCTGATGGGGTCGCCGGATGCGCACCAACGCCCTCCTCCTCCCGGCCGTGCTCGTCGCTCCGCTGCTCCTGGTCACGGCCTGCGGTGTCCCGCACGCGGACGACCGGGACACGTGCGCCGTCCGGGCCTCCCCGGTTCCCCCGGCGGGCGCGGACGGTGCCACCGGGACCGGGAGCGGCGGGGACGTCGAGATCACCGCCGTGAGCGCACCGCCCGCCCACTGCCCGGGCCCCGCCTCGTTCCACGTCGCGTTCCGTGTCACCAACCACTCCGGCGAACCGCTCACGTACACCGTCACCTTCGGGCTCACCACCGGTGCGGGCGAGGCCCTGGGGAACGTGCCGCACACCGTGCCCGCGGTGCCGCCCGGCCGGACCGTGCGGGGCGAGGCCGACCTGGACGCGCCTGCCACGCCGCGCTACACCGCGGAACGGGTGCGCGTCGTCAAGGTCCGGAGCGTCCCGGCGGACGAGGTCCCCGCCACGGGAGGCGCCTGCCCGTCCTCCGGACTGCGCCTGACCGCCGACGACGGCGACGCCGCCATGGGGCTGCGCGTGGTGGGCCTGCGCCTGGAGAACTGCTCGTCCCGCGTGCGGCGCGTCGAGGGCTATCCGCTGGTCCGGCTCCTCGACGAGGAGCGCCGGCCCGTCAGGGGCGTCGAGGTCTCCCGGGGCAGCGGGGGCGTCGCCCTCCTGCCCGGTTTCGACGACGCGCCCCGCCCGGTCACCCTCGCGCCGGGCCGGAGCGCGACCGCCGCCCTGATGTGGCGCAACACGGTCACCGACGGCACACCCGTCAACGCGCCCTACGCCCGGGTCCGGGCGACACCCGGCGCCGCTCCGGTGACGCTGACCCCGGAGTTCGACCTCGGCACGACGGGCAAGCTGGGCGTCAGCGCGTGGAAGCCCGACGAGACGACGCCGACCCGCCCGTGACACCGGCCCACCCGGCCCGGGCGCCCGATCCCGGCCCGCCACGAGCACAACCAACTCCCCCTCCCGTAAGTCTCGTTGTCCGGAAACGGCTGGTGATCACCTCTGGTGACCGAGACCGACTGAAGGACCGAATGAGACCTGCAAGACGCGTCATGGTGGCCACCGCTGTGGTGCTCACCACGACCGGCGGCCTGCTCGCCGCCACCGCCTCGGCCTCCGCCTCCGCAGCGACGACCTGCGCCGCGCCCGTCTTCAAGCGGCAGTTCTTCGCCAACACCTCCTTCGCGGGGACACCGAAGAAGACGGACTGCGACAGCGCCGTCGACCAGACGTGGTCCGGCGCGCCCGCGAGCGGCCTGCCCAAGGACAACTTCGGGGTCCGCTGGACGAACACCCGTGACTTCGGCTCCGGGGGCCCCTTCACGCTCTCCGTCGCGTCACGCGACGGCATCCGCGTGTACCTCGACGGCGTCCGCAAGATCAGCCTGTGGAAGAACGTCTCCACGACGCAGAAGAAGACGCTCAACCTCACGATCCCCAAGGGCAGGCACAGCCTGCGGGTCGACTTCGTCAACTGGACTGGCCCGGCCAACGTCACGTTCGCCTACACGCCCCGGACCACGGCCTCCGTCGACAAGGTCAGGCCGCTGACCCCTACGGGCCCCGTCGTCACGTACGACTCCGCCACCGGCAAGGCCGGGATCAGCTGGGCGCGCAACCAGGAGATGGACCTCGCCGGCTACCGCGTCTACCGGCGGCTGAGTGGCGGCGCCTACCCCGCCAAGCCGCTCGCGACGACGGCCTCCACGGCGTACACCGACACCCCGCCGCCCACTGGGCAGACGTACTACTACGAGGTCCGCGCCGCCGACAAAGCGGGCAACGAGTCCGTGGGCACCGCCGACAAGGGCCTGACCAGCAGGGACCGGACGCCTCCGGCCGCGCCGGCCTCCGTGACCGCCGAGGTGCTCTCGGGGACGCTGCGCGTGGACTGGCCGGCGGTGACCGGCGCCGGGCAGTACGCCGTGCTGCGTTCCGGCAGCGCCGAAGGCCCGTGGACGACGGTGGCCGAGGGGCTGGCCGACACCTCCTTCAGCGACGTGCGGGCGGACGTCCGGCAGCAGTGGTTCTACCGGGTCACCGCGCGCGACGCGGCGGGGAACGTCTCCCAGCCGTCCGCCGTGGCCACCCCGGGCGCCCCCGACACCACCCGGCCCGAACCGGCGACCGGCGTGACCGGGACCGGCACCACCGCCGGCAACGTGGTCTCGTGGGCGGCGTCCCCCTCCGCCGACGTGGACCACTACGAGGTGTGGGCGGCCCCCGTCGGCGGCCACGACCCCGACGGCCCGGACTCGGTCCGTGGGACCTCCCTGTTCGACTTCCGCGCGGAGACCGGCGTCGGGACCGTCTACACGGTGCAGGCCGTCGACCACTACGGGAACATCTCCTCGTCCACCGCACCGCTGACGGTCACCCGCCCCGCCCCGGCCGGGGTGCCGGTCCCGGTGATCAGCGGGACGCCGGGCGAGGACGCGAACGTCGTGCGGGTCTCCCTCCCCCCGGGCGGCGACGGGAGCGCCGTGGGCGGCTACCGGCTCTACCGGCACCGCAGCCCGCAGGAGGTGTGGAGCGCGGTCGCCGACGCCCCCGCGGAGGCGAGCACCATCACCGACCCGGCCGCGCCCGCCGGGACCGTGTACTACTACGTGGTCGCCCTGGACCTGGAGGGCCGTGAGGGCGCCCCGTCCACGCAGGTCCGCGTCGACCGGGGGAGCGCGGTCGCGGCATCGTGAACCGCTGACGTCCCTTCCCGTCCGTACAGAAGGCCCCGGGCTGTCCGCCCGGGGTCTTCGTGCTGTCCTGGGCCGCGTGGTTCGCCGCATCACGAATGTCACGGTTCTGTCCCGACGGACGCCGGGGCGGCCGCTTCGTTTGACACGGCTCGCGCCCCCCTCCCATCATCATTCCACTAATCGAGTAGCTAAAGGGTGTTGAAGCTCGTGGAGTTCCGCATCGACAGGCGCAGCGGGATCGCCGCCTACCAGCAGATCGTGCAGCAGACCAAACAGGCCCTCCGGCTGGGCGTCCTGATGCCGGGGGACCGGCTGCCCACCGCCAAGGAGGTCGCCGAGACCAGCGCCGTCAATCCGAACACCACGCTCAAGGCCTACCGCGAACTGGAACGCGAGGGGCTGGTCGAGCCCAGGCCCGGCCTCGGCACCTTCATCCGCCGCTCGCTGGCCCGCCCCCAGGCGGGCGCCGACTCCCCGCTGCGCGGGGACCTGGAGGCGTGGATGACCCGGGCCCAGGCCGCGGGCCTGGACCGGGAGGACGTGGCGGCGCTGGTCGCGGCCGTCCTGGAGGAGCGGTACGCCGGAACCACGGCGGCCGACGGAACACCGGAAGGTCGGGAGAAGAGGATGACCAGTGCGTGACACCACGGATGCCATGGACAGGGGAGGCCCGGTCGAGGAGTCGGCGATCGAGGCCAACGGGGTCGGCCGCAAGTACCGGCGGGGCTGGGCCCTGCGGGACTGCTCCTTCCGCCTGCCGGCCGGCCGGATCTGCGGGCTGGTGGGCCCCAACGGTGCGGGCAAGACGACGCTGATGTCGATGACCGCCAACCTGCTGGAGCCGACGGAGGGCACCCTGACGGTGTTCGGCGCGGCGCCTCAGTCGGCGGAGGCGGGACGCCGTACAGCCTTCCTCGCCCAGGAGAAGCCGCTGTTCCGCCGCTTCACGGTGGCCGAGACCCTGCGTCTGGGCCGCGAGCTCAACCCCGGCTGGGACCAGCGGGCCGCCGAGCAGATCGTCCGCGCGGGCAACGTGCCGATGGAGGCGAAGGTCGGCACCCTCTCCGGCGGCCAGCGCACCCGGGTCGCCTTCGCCCTCGCCTTCGGCAAGCGGCCCGACCTGCTGCTGCTCGACGAGCCGATGTCCGACCTCGACCCGCTGGTGCGCCACGAGCTGATGAGCACACTGATGGCCGAGGCCGCCGAGCACGGCACGACGGTGCTGATGTCCTCCCACATGCTCAGCGAGCTGGAGAGCGTCTGCGACTTCCTGCTGGTCATCTCCACCGGCGGGCTGCGCATGGCCGGTGACGTGGACGAGATCCGCAGCGCCCACGTACTGCTGCAGGGCGTGGCCGAGCGCGAGGGCGCCGGGATGCCCGCGGAACTCGCCCGGCACACCGTCGTGGAGTACCGCACCAGCGGCCGGCAGGTCACCGCCCTCATCCGCCCGGACGGTCCGGTGAGCGGCCAGTGGCAGTCCCATACCCCGCAGTTGGAGGAACTCCTGCTCGCCTACCTGCGCTCGCCCGAGGCGCCACCACTGATCAGTCCGGTGGCCCAGATACCGGGCCGCCCGTACGGCGCGAGCGGCCGGGGGGCGGCGGCATGAGCAACCTCACCGCGAACCCGCCCGCACCGCCCGTGCCCCCCGTCGCCGCCGGCGGCACCCGCCGTCCCCGGCTCAGCGGCATGACCTGGCTCATCTGGCGCCAGCACCGCGCCGCCTTCTGGACCCTCCTGATCGCGACGGCCCTGGCCGTGGCGTGGATGCTCTACCAGCGCGCGGGTCTGCTGGACCACCTCACCGCCAGGGGATGGCCCCACTCCCCCTCCGACAAGTGGATGGAGGACATCAACCCGCGGAGCGCGGCGCTCCTGAAGGCCGCCTTCGGCCTCGGTTTCGTCCCCGTCCTCCTCGGGGTCTTCCTCGGCGCCCCCCTGCTCGCCGGCGACCTGGAGAGCGGCACCGCCAAACTCGTCACCTCCCAGGCCCCCGGCCCCGCCCGCTGGCTCGCCGCCAAGCTCGGCATCAGCGCCCTGGTGGTCGTGGTCTGCACCGCCGCCCTCTCGTTCGCCTTCGGCCGGTGGTGGGCGCCGGTGAGCAAGCAGAACACCGTCATGGACTGGACGTCCGGCCAGGCGTTCGACAACACCGGGCCCGTGCCCGTCGCGCTCGCGCTGTTCACCGTGCTGGGCGGCGTCGCGATCGGCATGGTCCTGCGCCGCACCCTGATCTCCATGGTCGTGACCTTCTTCTTCGCGGCCGCCGTCCAGGTGGTCTGGGCCCACTTCCGGCTCGACCTCGGCAACGTGCTGAGGGCCACCAGCAACTCCGGTGTCAACGGCGAGGGCCCGCGCCTCCCCGACGCCGCGTTCCAGGTCGACCAGTCGTTCCTCACGTCGTCCGGGGAGACCCTCGGCTGGAGCACCTGCGTGCACGCCGGATCGGAGAAGGCCGTCGCGGCCTGCCAGCAGCAGAAGGGCATCGTGGGCTGGGCGGTGGACTACATCCCCTTCTCCCAGATGAGCGGCATGCAGTGGTTCGGCGCCTCGATCCTCTTCGCCCTGACCGCCGCCGTCACGGCCTTCATCTTCCTCTGGGGCCGCAAGCGCGTCGTCTGACGCGGGCGAACGGCGTGCCACGGCACGGCCCCGGGCAGCGCACCGAGCGCCGCCCGGAGCCGTGCCGTCGGCGTCAGCGGCCGAACGCCCGGGCCGGACGGCGCTTCGCCGCCCGCTTCCCCCGCACCCGCAAGCCGGGCCCCGTGGCAGGATGGCGCCCCGACGACCCTGTGGGGGCACCGCACGTGCACACGCCTGCCGCGTACCTGGAACGGGCGCGGGCCGAGACCGACGCTTCGGTCCTGCACCGACTCGCGCACTGCCCGTACCCCTTCGTCTGGCAGGCGCTGGCCGCCAACCCCCACACGGCGCCCGGCACCTTGCTGGAACTGAGCGCGGCCCGGGACAGTTCCTGGAACGACAACGCGCTCCTGCGCCTGCTGGCGGACCACCCCCGCGCGGACCGCACGGTCCTGCGGGCCGTCCACGCTGCCGTGGCGGCGAAGCTTGCCGAGGGCGAACGGCCCTACGCCGCCGTACTCGCGCTGGCGGCGCGGACGGAACTCGAGGCGGAAGAGGTACGGCGGTTGGGAGCCCTCCGCGGAGCTTCCGCCCGTCTGCGCCGCCGGCTCGGCACGTCCCTCGCGGCCCGCGGTGTGGCCGCGGCGCCGGCACCGACGCCGACGCCCGAGGACCACTGACCCGACTCCCGGCCGGCGGCGCCCGCGCCCCCGGGCACCCCCCAGGTAATGGACGGGTAAGGCTGACGGAAAGGCCGGGCAAGGAGATAAGGTGCCTGACCGAATGGGAGGGGAAAGCAGCACATGAGGAAACGTTTCATCCGGGGGGCGGCGATGCTGTCCGGCCTGATGGTCGCCGGCACCGCCCTCGCCACTGTGAACGCGGTTCCGGCCGCCGCCAAGGACGTGTACGGCTGCACGGTGGGGTACTGGTGCGGTTGGACCGGCGACGACGGCACCGGGACGCGGTACATGACCAACAAGGACGTCGCGGACCTGGGTACGTGGAGCAACAAGATTCACTCGCACGTCAACCGCACCAAGTCGATCGCCTGCACCTACGACGCCAAGAACCACGTGCCGTGGGACGGCTACTCCGCGGAGGAACCCGCCGATTCGTCGCTGGCATGGAGCGGGGACATCCCCGCGACGACCAGTTCGATCAAGTTCGTCCGCACCGAGCGCGAGTGCAGCCGGCCCGCCTACCCGTCCTGGGTCGCCGAGACCTCACCCAAGGCGCTCGGCTTCGGTGACATGAACGGGGACCTCAAGGCCGACGTCATCACCAGGGACAAGGTCGGCCGGCTCTGGTTCACCCCGGGCGACGACACCGGCCGGCTCATCGGCAACGGCGGCTGGAACGGCATGAGCGCCCTCACCCGGCACGGCGACTTCAGCCGCGACGGCCGAGAGGACCTCATCGCCCGCGAGGCGTCCACCGGCAAGCTCTGGCTCTACCCGGGCACGGGCACCGGCTCCCTCGGCTCCCGCAAACTGATCGGCGCGGGCGGCTGGAACGGCATGAGCAACGTCACCGCCTTCGGCGACCTCACCGGCGACGGCCGCTCCGACCTCATCGCGGTCCAGAAGTCCACGGGCAAGCTGTACCTGTACCCGGGCACCTCCACCGGCTCCCTCGGCTCCCGCAAGCTCATCGGCACCGGTGGCTGGAACTCGATGAACGCACTCGTCGGCGTGGGCGACATGAACGGCGACGGCCGCCCCGACCTCTACGCCCGCGAGGCGGCCACCGGCAAGCTGTGGCTCTACCCGGGCCGCGCCGGCGCCCTCGGCAGCCGCGTCCTGGCGGGTACGGGCGGCTGGAACGCCATGGCCAACCTCATCGCCCCCGGTGACTTCTCCGGCGACGGCCGCCCCGACCTCGTCGCCGTGACCAACGACAAGTACAAGATCGACGGCTTCGCGGGCAACCCCGGCTGGCTGGTCACCTACCGCGGGCGCGGCAACGGGCTCCTGCTCGGCGGCGAGCGGACCGACGGCGAGTGGTGGGGCCTCAACGGCTTCTGCTAGACCCGGTCCGCGGCGGTCCCCTCCGAGTGCACGCCACCCGGAGGGGACCGGGCGGACGTGGCCCGCGCCCGCCACGGCACCCCGTTCTTCGCCGGGCGGGCACGCTCCCGTCAGCTCATCGCCCGGGAGCCGCGCAAGGCTGGCCCAGCCACGTCCACACCGGACTCACCAGGGCCTCAACCCGGTGCCGGCTGAGGCATGTTCCGCGCTCCCGGTCCGCTCGTCGCTCCCCGAGGAACACGAGCAACTCGTACAACCCCACACCCCCTTCGCAGGTCCAACCGAGTGCCTCGCACGCATGTGCGGACAGCTCGGCTCATGAGGAAGGACTTCCTTGGCTTCCATACGCACCACCCGGCGCCGTCTCGCCGCCTCCGTCGCGACCGTTCTCGCCGTGACGATCGGCGCCGGCGCGCTGGGCTCGGCCGGGGCCGTGGCCGCTCCCGCCGCCGTGACCGGGACCGGCGCCGTGGCCGCCGTCACCGGCGAGGCGCATCTGCCCCTCGACGCGGAGATCGTCAGCACCGGCGACACCGGATACCTCACGTCCCGGACGGACGGCTCCGGCAACAAGGTCCTGGAGTGGCACGCGTACGCCGACGGCTCGGTGCTGCCGATCAGCGCGGGCACCGTGGGCTACGACAGCAACTCCGACGTCGTCGTGACCAGCGACGGCGGCAGCACGGTCTTCCTCCGGGACATGAGCGAGGGCGCCGGCTGGTCCGCGTCCTACGACCTCGCGTCCGAGTTCAAGCCCGGCGCGAAGCTCGTCGGCGTGGTCGGCGGCGACCTCTTCGTGAAGGTTCCGACAGGCGACAGGGACTACCACGAGCTCTGGCAGCTCTCCCGGGCCGACGGCGTCACCAAGAAGACGAAGCGCTCGTCCAACCCCTACAGCATCGACTTCAAGGTCGTCGCCTCCGCGAGCAACGTCATGATCGTCCTCAGCAGCAACCGGGTCTTCCCGAACTCGGCCACCTACCGGACCGAGTACTGGCGGACGCGCACGACCGTCAACAGCGACGCGCCGATCGAGCAGGGCAGCGGGTGGAACATCGCCCCGTGGACCCAGGCCTCGACGGGCGCCTACACCGCCGACTACGAGGCGGCGGTCGAGTACCGGGGCGGCGTCACCGAACTCGTCGTGGACGGGGTCCGCGACCACCAGAGGTTCGCCATGGACAGCTCCATGAGCGGTGCCGTCATCGCCGGCATCACCAGGGACTCGCTGCTCTACGGGGTCCCGGGCAAGGCGGCCGACGCGCAGCTGAGCCCGCTGTACGCCCGGAGCATCAAGGGCTCCTCCTCCGCGCCGTACAAGCTCCTGGAGCACTTCTCCAGCGTGGCCCACGCGCCCGACGGCGGGCTGTTCGTGCGCGGTTCGACGGGTGACACCGACGGGCTGTTCCGGATCTGGGAGGGGGACGACCACCTGCCGAGCGCCACGCTCGTGGCCCGTACGGACCGGGTCCTCGGGGTCAAGGTGACGGCGTCGCAGGCGCCCACCACGGTGAGCCTGGAGAAGCCGGGCACCACGGTCCCGATGGAGTGGACCCTGTCCCGCCCGGACGCCACCGTCGACCTCACGCTCACGCACACGGCCACCGGCAAGAAGCTCACCAAGCGCCTGTCCCAGCCGGTCTCCGACAGCCGCTTCGCCTTCGTCTGGGACGGCGTCCTGGAGGGCATCAGCGCCCCGAACGGTGCCTACACCTGGCAGATCACCGCGGCCCCGGCCGACGGCGTCGGCGCGTCGGCGACCGCCGGCGGGAGCTTCCAGGTCTCACGCCAGGCCAACCCGCACGACTTCAACACCAACGGCTCGACGGACGTCCTCGCCCGGGACGCCTCGGGTGCGCTGTGGCGGGACGACCTCCTCGACTGGCCGTCGGGCAGCCAGGTGACCACGGCCCAGCGGTCGAAGATCGGCAACGGCTGGCAGGTCTACAACCAGATCGAGGCCGCCGGGAACCTCGCCGACACCCCGACCGGCGACCTCGTCGCCCGTGACGCCTCGGGCGTCCTCTGGATGTACCTGGGCAGGGGCGACGGCACCTTCGCGACCCGCGTCAAGGTCGGCCCGGGCTGGCAGATCTACAACCAGCTCACCGGTGGCAGCGACCTCGACGGCGACGGCCGGGCCGACCTCGTCGCCGCCGACACCTCCGGCGTCCTGTGGTTCTACAAGGGCACCGGCAGTTCGACCGCCCCCTTCGCCGGCCGCGTCAAGGTGGGCAAGGGGTGGCAGATCTACAACCAGCTCACCGCTGTCGGCAACATCGCGGGCACGGCGGCCGGCGACCTCGTCGCCCGTGACACCTCGGGCGTCCTCTGGCTCTACCAGGGCAACGGCAAGGGCAACTTCGCCGCACGCGTCAGGATCGGTTCCGGCTGGAACGCCTTCTCCCACCTCGTGGGCGCCGGCGACGTCACCGCCGACGGCCGCCCCGACCTGGTCGCCTACGGCCCGAAGGGCTCGTACGTCTACCACTCGACCGGTTCGACGACGGCCCCCTTCACCCGCCTGACGACCGACCTCTACACGGGCGAAGGCACCAAGTTCAACAACATCTCCTAGCCGAACGCCGCCTCCGGCCCACACCCGGCCCGTAGGCACCGGTCAAGCCCGTGGGGGTGCCTCTCACCGAGAGGCACCCCCACCGCGCACATCCCGACCGCCGACTCAGGCGCCCCGCCCGAGGTCCGGGCCGTCCGTCATTCGTCGCACCCGTAGCCGGCGCCGGGAAGCGGCCTGCTACCCCTCCGCCCGGAGGCGTCGTTTCTCCTCCCGTTGGGCGGCCACGCCGGGGATGACGGCAATGGCCTCGGTGAGGCGGCCCTGCCGGACCAGCAGGTCCGCCAGGTCGGTCGCGGCCCGTTCGCCGGGCAACGGGCGCAGGAGGGCGATGGCCTCCTCGACGCGGCCGTCCTGGGCGAGCAGCCAGGCGATGGTCTGCTCGCGGTCCTCGACCCTGTCGGCCGGCGATGCCTGGATCTCCGCGATCGCCTCCCTGGCGCGTCCTGACTCTCCCATCAGCCACCACCGGTTGGACCGGAGCCAGAACTCGTCGTTCTCCGCCAGGAATTCGGGGCTGCGCCCTTCCGTGAGTCCAATTGCCCTGTCGTGCAGGCCCCGGTCGGCGAGCACGATCAGGGTCGACTGGAGGAGGTTCCCGTCGTAGAGGTCGTCGAACGTGTGCTCCACCGCCTTGATCGCATCGTCCACCCGGCCCTGACGAATGAGCAGTCCCATCAGCGTGCTCTCGTGCCGGCCCGGACGCTTGGCGGCGATGAACTCGCGCAGGTACGCCTCCGCTTCCCCGGCTCGGCCCAGGTCCTCCAGGGCCGTCACGTACGGGCTCACGGCGGCGTACGCCTGGGTGTCGGCAAGGTGGCGAAGTTCCGCGACCCGGCCGTGTCGGGCGAGCAGTTCGGCATAGAACGTGACGTTGTTCTGCGGCCCGTACCGGCGTGCGGCCATGTCCGCGCCGAGCAGCCGGATCGCCTGGTCCGCCCGGCCGGACCGCTCCAGGACCCGGGCCTGTGCGGGGAGGGCACCCCACAGGTCGTCGCGCTGCTTCGGGTCGCGCCGGAACTCCTCGGCGATCGGGGCCAGCAGCTCCAACACCCGCTCGTCGCATCCCTGGCCCTCGGTCATCTCCACCAGGGCCCTCAGCAGGCGCCCGCCGCGCAGGTGCGGGCCGAGTACGCCGAGCGCGTCGTCCACCCGCCCGGCACGGACCAGCACCTCGGCGTAGTCCCGCCACGCGTCGACCGCGTTCTCCTGCGGCCCCTCGGGGTGCGTCAGCTCCAACGCCTGGTCGACGCGGCCCCACCGCAACAGGACGTCGGCGCCCGCCCGCATCGCCGGCTGCCAACCGGTGGCCGCGAACGGCTCCACCACCGTCCAGGCCCGCCCGAACTCCCCCACCGCATACAGCCCTCGCACCGCGCCCGCGGCGCAGAACCAGTCCTCACGTTCCCGTGCCGCATGCACCAGGACCTCCAGGCCGCCGCGTTCGAGGATCTCGTCCACGATCCGCGGCAGGACGCCGCCGAGGTTGTCCAACTGCCAGCGGAGATCGTCCACATTCACAGGGGCACCCTAGGGTCAGCCGCCGGGGCAACGGCGACGTGTCGGGCATCTCGCGGCAAGTGGGCGGGAGCCGTCACTGGAGGGCGTCCGTGATCACGATGCAGAGACCTGTCACTCCCGCGACTGCAACGAAGGCCCCGAAGGTACGTGCAAAGCGATGCGTCAGCACGTCGTTGGGCCGGCCCATGACGAGACTGCTCATGAAGTCGAGGAACCCGTCAGCTGCGCCTCTGTAGTCGGCGGCCAAAAGGATGCCCCCCGCGGTGAAGACCGCACTAAGCGCTCCCTGGAAGAGCACGGCTTGCCCCCTTGCATACGAATGACGGCACGTTGGTCCCTGCCGCGACCGTGGGCCACGGATGACGCCACCCGGTTGGGCAGGGGATGGAGCACAGTCGCCGGTTCTCTGTTCGCCTGGATCCTCTACGCTCCCAGCCGTCTCGCGGTGCACAGGGAGGGGCCACCAGGGTGGGGAGGAGAAGAGCGGCAATGGTCCGGCGGTTCGTGACAGCGGAGGCCGACGCGTTGCGCGAACAGGCGCACCTGCCGCTCGCCGAGCGGCGGTGCCCGGTCTGCGGGCACTTGGGAATCCGCCGCTACTACCAGCTTTTCACAGCCCCGGCGACGGCATCGCTCTTCACGTACATCTGGTGCCCCGCCTGCCACACCTATGAGGGGTCGACCGCCCGGCATGTTGCCGGGCTGGTCCTCGACCGTGATCCCATGGCCGAACTCGGCTCCGAGCGGCTGGGGTTGCTCAAGAAACAGTTGGACGCGTACTTCACCCAGCTCGACGAGTTCTGGGAACGCGGCGCCCTGCCGCAGCGGCTCACCTGGCCGAACGGCCGCCCCTACGCCCCCCGCACCCGGCGCGACTGACACCGTCCGCATCGCGGCGCACCTCAGCCGGACGGCTGGAACTGGTCCCGGTCATCTGTGGGTGTGGTCGTTGCCACACCCCGTGGCTGTACGGGGTGGCGACGGCGTAACCAGACGACGCCAGAGGCCACCAAGAAGATCAGCCCGAGCAGCAGCGTTCCTGAGGGTAGGAACAGGCCGCGGAGACCGACATCACCTTCTCGCGCAACGTGCGACGGGTTGGCCGGGTTGTAAACGATCTCGATCCGATCGCCGTCGTCAAGCGATTTCTGGCCGAGGTCCTCCGGCAAGAGGCGGTGCGTCTCGGTCTTCTCGGCGACCTCGAAAGTGACCCACCACTCGGCGTCATCGTCCGTCCCGCCCCTGTGCGCGGTACCAGTGGTGTGGATCCCGTCTCGGAGTTCGACAGCGATGGGCGCCAGGGCAGCCATGAACAACGTTCCCGCAGCCAAGATCAGCAAGCCGATCACCAGCACGGCGACGGGGTTCTTCCAGAACCACCCCTCGTCGTCGCGGCCGCTCTTCGGAAACTTCGACGGGTCCCAGTGCACGCGAGTCCGGGCAGGGCCTCCAGCGGCATCACCAGGTCGCATGGAAGAATCCTACGACCGAGACACGTGCCGGCAAGCCCGTAAGCGAACAGACTTCGGCAGCAGTGCACTTGCGCAACTCCGGCTGCACCGCCCCGGCCACCGCAGTTCTGACCGGGCGTGACCGGTGGATTCGACGTACGCGTTTCGCGTCATCGGCGTGGCCGGTGAACTTCGGCTTCTTCGATCTGCGACACACCGGCCACACCCTCGCCACTCAATAGGGCGCCACGCTCAAGGACACGATGGTTCGGGGGCCAGTCCTCCGAGCGGGCTGCGCTGCTCCGCCGGCACTCGACGTCGGAGCGGCGGCGGGAGGTTGCTGCGGCTCTCGACACGCTGCCTGTTCCTGTTTGGGGCAGTCCCGTTCCGAGACCTGTGAGCCTGTTGTTAGGATCCGATCACTCGGGTGTGGGGGGCGGGGGACGCCGGGATTGACCGGCTTGCTTGCTGCGAGTGCTGAGGACCGAGCCGATTCCCCCGCCTGTTTCCAGGTCCGTTCGCGTAGGGGTGGAATCAAGTGGCCAGACGTGTCCTCCTCCGCAGTGCCGTCACGACGGTCGTGTCGCTGTCGCTGGCTGTCGGTCCTGCCTCCTGGGTCGCGTCGGCCGATGCGGGAACGTTCACTGCGGCCACGATTCCGGCGACCATGCGCGTCATACCGGGCTCCGGCTCCGTGGTGAGCGTCGGGCCTTCCGGGTTCCTGCACCCCGCCACCACCACGAGCGGTCCCTCCGGATTGGAGTGGACGGGCGCGGACGGCTCGACCCGAGAGCTTGAAGGCACGCATCTGTACGACCCCGTGGAGTACTACGGAGCGGCATCGGACGTCGTGGCGCTGCCGCCCAGCCGTGGCACGGGTGACGTACTGCTGCGGAACATGGTCACCGACGAGACCACGACGGTCACAGTCCCCGCAGGTCAGGTGTACAGCAGGTCGATCGGGACCACGGTGGTGACCAAGGGCGGAGCCGCTGCCGACGGGAACTGGACCGAGTTTCATCTGCTGAGCGATGAGAACGGGACCACGGTGGACCGCCGTGTGACAGGCCTTCCGGAGGGTGCCTCCATCACCGTTGTCGGGCGGGCCGGCGTCCATGGGTTCCTCTCACTTCTGAACGTCCCCGGACAGGACGTCGACCCGTACGCCTGGATCGATCTCCGCACCGCGGAAGCCACGTTTCTGCCGTACGGCACGGTCTACGGGAATTCCGTGGTGACCGCCCTTCACCTGGTCACCCCCCAGGCCGATGGCGTGCGGATCTATGAGCAGGGCCGGTTCGACACCCCCGTACGCGAGGTTCAGGTCGGTCTCAAGGACTCGAAGGTTCTCGGCGTCGTCGGCGACTCGCTGATCGTGGCCCGCTATGACGCTTCGCTCGGTCAGAAGGCGTCCGGAGCGTCCATCTGGAAGGTCGTGGCCGTCCCCTTCGACGGTTCCGGCGAGCGGACGCTTCTCGCCCGTGCGGTGGCGGACCGTGTTGCCGTCCGGCCGGACGGCGGCGTTCAACTCGTCGGCGGCCAGTCCGCGGAGGACTACGGCTACCAGGACATCACCGCCGGGGCGGACGGCGTACCGCACGCGGCTCGTGTGCTCGGCATCCCGCCGGTCCCGATGGCGCTCCAGCGGCTGACGCTGGATCACGGCATCGTCAGAACGTTGGAGTTCGGCGACGGGGCCACCTCCGTGTACGACCGCCCTCTCACCGAAACCGCACCCGGATACGGCGCGCGCGTGCGGATGGGCGGCCTGCCGGCCCCGTACACCAAGTGCAGCGTCGCCGGGGGGCTGTGCCCCGAGCTGTATCCCACCGGGGACGGCCGGACCGTGTACCGCGGGACAGTGAGCGTGGACAGCGGCTGGCAGCCCAAGCTGTTCGTCGTGGGCAAGGGCGGGACGTTCCCCGGAACGCCGATCGAAACGGGCCTCCAGGATTCCTTCGACGATTCCCCGGACCAGATGAGGATCGTGGGGGCATCCGAGAACCTGGTGCTGGTCGAAGGGAGACCTGCCGGCGGCAGCCAGGAACTCCGGGTCGTGGACATCGACTCCGGCAAGGTCGTGCACACGGAGCCGGACCACAGGGGTGCGATCTGGGGGACCACCCTGTGGTCCTCGGCTCCGGGCGGCAAGGTCACGGCCAAGGACGCGCGCACCGGGGCCTCGCTGACGTCCTTCACGGTGAACGCCGGGTGCTCCTCCATGGTCGACCTGCAGGCCGTCGGCCGGTGGCTGTACTGGACGTGCAACGTGAGCACCGCTCCGTACGCCGCGGGCGGCGTCTACGACCTCCAGTCCAGGAAGAACATTCCGCTTCCCTCCACCGCGCAGGCCTACCTCGGCGACGGTGTCGTCGCCGTCCGGGGCGGGCAGGGGCTGGCTGTCTACGGCCTGCAGACCGGGACGGCCGTCCAGCGGTGGTCAACCGACGCCGCGGGGCTCGTGGCGCTCGACCCTCGCAGCGGTGACCTCGCGTACTCCACGCTGGACCAGGCTGTCCACGTCCTGCACACCGGGCGGCCCGAGGCGGCCCTGGTCTCTCCCTACCGGAACGTCACCACGCGGGTGGAGACGGACGTGACCCCGGTCGCCTGGCGCGGTGAATGGTGGCTCTCCGAGCCGACGGCTTCCTGGAGGGTGGAGATACGCCACAAGGCCACGGGCCGCGTGGTGGCCACGCGCAGTGGCGGACCGGCCGAGCATTCGATCGCGACGACGTGGGACGGCCGTGGCACGACAGGCGGACTGCTTCCCAGTGGCTCGTACACCTGGACGCTGACGGCTCAGCCGGCGGACGGGAAGGGAGCGGCGTTGGTCCAGTCCGGCACGGTCCGGTTGACGGGTGGCACAGCGGTATGGCGGGACCACGTCGGCGACTCGGCGCTGCCCGACGGCATCGGCGACCTGCTCACCCTCAACTCCTCCGGCGCGCTGACGTTCCAGCAGGGCACGGGCCAGGGCACGTTCTCGGGGAAGGTCAGCGGCAGCGGCTGGGCGACGGGCACCCGCGCCGTGCCCGTCGGGGACCTCAGCGGTGACCGCTGCAACGACGTCCTGATCCGGCTGAGCAGCGGCACCGGCACCCTCCGCCTGTACAGGCCGGCCTGTGGGGCGGCGCTCAAGCCGACGTCCCCGTACACCACGGTGGGCACCGGCTGGAACCAGTACGACGTCCTCACCTCCCCCGGTGACGTCACCAAGGACGGCCGCCCCGATCTGATCGCCCGCAACGCCTCCACCGGAGCGGTGTACCTGTACAAGGGGGCGAGCGGTGGCAAGCTGGCGGCGCGCGTGAAGCTGGTCGACAACTGGAAGACCTACAAGAAGGTCGTCGGGGCCGGGGACCTGAATGGTGACGGGATCGGCGATCTCGTCGCGCAGGACAAGTCGAACAACCTGTACCGGTACTTCGGCAAGGGCAATGGCACCTTCGCCACGCGCGTGAAGATCGCCACCGGCTGGGGGGCCTCGTACAACGCGGTCGTCGGCGTCGGGGACATCAACAGTGACGGAAAGGCCGACCTGATCGCTCGGGACACCGCCGGGAACCTCTACCGGCAGACCGGCAACGGCACCGGGTCCTTCGCCGCACGGGTGAAGATCGCCACCGGCTGGCAGGGTTACAAGGGTATTTTCTAAAGCGCCAACGCACACGCCGTGGACCAGGTTGGGGAGTGCAGCCCTGACCTGGCCCCTCGACTTTCGAGCGGGTGACGGGAATCGAACCCGCGCTCTGAGCTTGGGAATCACCGCTCGTTGGCGCCCGCCTGCAGCCGTGACCTGGGTAGATCGTCCGCTGTCACCCATGCCCGATGGCCATGAGATGCCCGGTGTTGACCGGGGTTCACCGTCCGATCTGGCACGCATCTGGCACGCTGCGGGTGTGGCTCACGAGGGGCCTCAATCGGGATGAGCGTCGTCGTTCTGAGTCGTTGTGGATCCCAAAATATGGAGGGCTTCGTCGCGGACTCCTGGGTCCTCATCGCGTGCCAACGTGGACAGCTGGGCGATCAGCTGTGTAGCTCCGTCGTCAGTGGTCCAGCGCGGGTCACAGCTGACCTCGGCATCAAGCTGGTCCGCGGTGTCCCCGACCTGTGCCTGCGAGAGCGCACGCAGTACGGTCCGCAGACCGGGAAGGTCCCGCCGCGCCAATAGGGCTTCGGCAGTCTCCTGTGTGACACCAGTGTCGTGCTCATCAAGCAACAGTCGATGGAGGGCTGGGGTCACCTCGGCGTGCTCTGGCCAGGCTGCGAGACGGCGACCTGCGGCAGCTCTCACTGCCCAGGAGGTGGATTGCGCGTCCCGAAGCGCCGACAGCAAGTCGTCTTCGTGGTCACCGTGATGCATGAGGCGACATCCTGCCGCATCGAGCACCTTAACGGAGCGGCCGCTTCGTCCCGAAGCAATGCGCGCGCCCTTGTGACCGGCGGCCGAACCACTCGTGACCTGGGCGGACCGTCCGCGAGCGTCCGTGGTTGGGCGCCCTGGTGCGGGGTCGTTGTAGCGCAGTTAGACACTCAGTGGGACGACTTCGGATCCCGCGCGGATGGAACGCCATGGTCACCCATGGGCCACGTGACCGGCAGCGACTCGCGCAGTTGTGCCTCCGGATCCCAGTCGGCCGGCTTGTCTTTAACGTTGCCCTTCCAGGGGTACCCCTGGGCAATCCAGTCGTTGCGGGCCTTGATCACGCCCGCGTCTGTCGCGTCCTCGTACCCAAACTCGATCCCGCAACACCCACAGATGTCGAAGGACGCGACGTCCCCGCTGCCGCCCCAGGGCGCGTACCCAAGGTCGAACCCGCAAACCGGGCAGTGATCCCCTGGCCTAATGCTTCGCACCTTGCGCACCCTACTGAACCCCCTGCTCCCTCTGGAGCACCAGTTTGGAAGACTGAGGCTGCGGACCCTGCCTCACCTGGGCGGACGCTGAGCTGCGGCGACGCAGCCTCGTCACCGCTGTTCCCCGTGGCTCCCCGTTCGGCACCGCCTCATCTGGCACGGCTGTGGCACGCCGGGTCCCCTCAATGCGAACTATGGGCGCGACGGTTGCTGAGGTCTGCCGGGTACGTCAGCTGGTCGTCTGGGGATGATGATGGTCGGTTGCGGTCGCGGTGGTTGCTGTACATCGCTGCTGTACAGCCGCGGGCTTAGCTGCCGGGGTCGGTGACCAATTCTCCCCAGAGAGTGCAACGGTCGGCAGCGGCGATCGCTGGGTCGATGCGCTCGATTCCCTCAAGCACGATTTGCTCGCACTCTTCACGCCGGGCGAAGTGTGCACCGATCTCTTCCTCGGAGCAGGGGTCGGATGGAGCAGATAGTTCGACGAGGATGGGGAGGGCGGCTCTCCACCGCCAGCTGATGTTGATGAGCTGGGTGATGGAGGAATTGATGAAGTCGACGGCTGGCTGGTAGAGGTTGCGATAGTGATCGCGCAAATCGGGGTGCAAGTCAGCGGCGGTGACTGGCGCCGGTCGGATGGCGAGCACCCTGCCGTCGCCTTGGACCGCGCCCATCTTCGGGGTCAGATCATGGCTGCCCCATCGCCCCAGGTCGAATAGCCGGTCGGCTGGCGTGATCAGCCGTCGTTCCAGCTCGCCGGCCACGTTCGGCACGAGGGTCGGTGCGGTGCCGGACTGGAAACAAGGCGTCATGAGCTGGTCGTCGGGGAGACCTCGTTCCGACAGCGCCCGCCGATCACCCTCGGGCAGGCGCCAGTGACACAGTGATTCCGGTGAGGGCCGCAATTTATGTCCGGGGTCGATGAGGGCGTCGATGGGTGCCGCCATCACTGTTTCTAGACGCTGCTCGATCGATGGCACGCGCGATCCCTTTCTGGGCTGGGCCGAGTAGATCCTCGCACCGCTCTTGCGGGTGGTGGAACGGCTTTGGGCTGGAGCTGCCTTGGGGCGAGAGATCGGGGGCCCGTAAGCTTGCCGCGATTCGGGTAGCACCTTGTCTGCCCGCAATAGCCCGAAGTGGGCCCCCGATCTTGGAGGCTCGCCCCAAGGTGGCTGCGTAAAGCCGTGGAGCCACCCGCCCCAGCCACCGCGGTTCTGACCTCATGCCCTCCGCCTACCCTTGCTGGCGCGCGGCGGCGGACGGCGCGCCGAGCGGGACGGAGGCAGGAGCGTTCCCCGTCGTCGCCATCACCACCGGCACCCGCCTGCGCGACGGCACCCGTCCCCGTCTCCGCCGCCGGCGACTACCCGGCCCGCTCCCTGACCTGGGGCGCCCAACTCGACGTCCAGCCCATCCGGTCCACCGACGCCGACACGGACGGGGAACTGACCGAACAGGCCGTCGCTTCCTACGTGGCCAAGTACGCCGCCAAAGCCGCCGAAACCACCGGCACCGTCGACCGCCGCGTCGGCAACCGCGAAGCCCTCGAACTCCTCGGCGTCCCCCCGCACCCGCGGCGGCTCATTGAAGCCTGCTTCGACCTCCACCAGCCCTACCCGGACCGCAAGCTCCTCGACTGGGCCCACATGCTCGGCTTCCGCGGCCACTTCTCCACCAAATCCCGCCGCTACTCCACCACCCTCGGCGCACTGCGCCAGGTCCGAGCCGACTACCGCGCCGCCCAACAACGCCAAGCCCTGGGACTGCCCGACCCCGACGACTCCCCGGAAGCCACCACCCTCGTCCTCACCCACTGGGCCTACGCCGGCCTGGATCGCCTGGTCCGCGAGCGGCGTGCGGCAGCAGATGACACAGCATCTGGCACGGATCTGGCACGAGACGCTTGATCCGGTCTAGACAACAAAGAAGCCCCGGGCTGCTCGCCTGGGGCTTTCTGCTGGAGCGGGTGACGGGAATCGAACCCGCGCTCTGAGCTTGGGAAGCTCATGTTCTACCATTAAACTACACCCGCGTAAGACACCTGTTGAGGTATCTGACCTCGCACACTGTACCCCATGCCCGGCCCCGGACGCATACCTCCGGGGCCTTCGTGTTGGCTCCGGAAAGGTGTGCGCGGGGAGGTGCGGGGGGCGTACGGTGAGGACTGCCCGAGGTGCCGGAGTGGGCGGAGTGCCGCGTGAGGTGGGGGTGGGTTCATCCCCTAATGTGGCTTTCGTCGTTGAGGTACCGGGGAGAAGGGCAGCGATGGATCGCACCGTCGTTCGTTGTGCCGAAGGGCACGTATTCAGCACCGCTACGTTTCCGATGCAGAACCTGGGCGCCGGAAGGCTCGGCCCCGGGCGGTTGATCAGGTGTCCACGGTGTGCGCGGCTGCGGAGCGCCGTCCCCGTGGCGGCCGACATCGGCAAGTAGCGGTCGCGCAGGTCCGGACGCGCAGGTCGGACGTGACGTGGGGACTCCGGGCCGGGTCGGCTCGATTCGGCCCGGAGCCCCGTCCCCGCGTAACCTGCTTGCGTGCTTCTCTCTGACAAGGACATCCGGACCGAGATCGACAACGGGCGGGTCGGCATCGACCCGTACGACCCGTCGATGGTGCAGCCGTCGAGCATCGACGTCCGGCTGGACCGCTTCTTCCGGGTGTTCGAGAACCACCGCTACCCGCACATCGACCCGGCCGTCGAGCAGCCGGACCTGACGCGGCTGGTGGAGCCGGAGGGGGACGACGCGTTCATCCTGCACCCCGGGGAGTTCGTGCTGGCCTCGACGTACGAGGTGATCTCCCTGCCGGACGACATCGCCTCGCGCCTGGAGGGCAAGTCGAGCCTCGGCCGGCTGGGGCTGCTGACGCACTCGACCGCGGGCTTCATCGACCCCGGTTTCTCCGGCCACGTGACGCTGGAGCTGTCGAACGTCGCCACGTTGCCGATCAAGCTCTGGCCGGGCATGAAGATCGGGCAGCTCTGCCTGTTCCGCCTGACCTCGGCGGCGGAGTTCCCGTACGGCTCGGACAAGTACGGCTCGCGGTACCAGGGACAGCGGGGGCCGACGCCGTCGCGTTCCTACCTCAACTTCCACCGGACGCAGGTCTGAGCGCATGGCCGGGCCGGCGCGGGAGAACCTGACGTACGAGGCCTTCGGGCAGGCGGTGCGGGACCTGGCCCAGGCGGTCGCCGACGACGGCTTCGAGCCGGACGTGGTGCTGTCCATCGCCCGCGGCGGGGTGTTCGTGGCGGGCGGGCTGGCGTACGCACTGGACTGCAAGAACATCCACCTGGTGAACGTCGAGTTCTACACCGGTGTGGGGACTACGCTCGAGATGCCGGTGATGCTTGCCCCGGTGCCGAATGTGATCGACTTCTCCGACAAGAAGGTCCTGATCGCGGACGACGTCGCCGACACGGGCAAGACGCTCAAGCTCGTCCGGGACTTCTGCGCCGACCACGTCGCGGAGGTGCGCAGCGCGGTGATCTACGAGAAGTCGCAGTCGCTCGTGAAGTGCGACTACGTCTGGAAGCGCACTGACGAGTGGATCAACTTCCCCTGGAGCGTGCTGCCGCCGGTGCGCAAGGCGGGGGAGCCCGTCACGCCGTCCAAGGACGCGCTCTGAGTCATGGCACGCGGCTGACGCCGCAGCCGGCCGCGGGCACCGCACCACATATGTAAGGGGCGCCCCTTCAGGAGGGGCGCCCCTTACGCGTGCGTGCCGCGGGCCTCAGATCACCGGCAGCTTGAAGAGCACCAGCAGCGCGATCAGCTGGATCGACGCCGCGCCCAGGGCCTTGGGCCACGGAAGGTCGTGGGACTTGGAGACCATGGAGGTCAGCAGGGCGGCGCAGCCGATCCAGGTGGCCCAGCCGAGGAACTGGACGAAGCTGTTGGCGCTGCCCAGGAAGACGGCGAAGGCCAGTCGGGGGGCGTCCGTCAGCGAGGTGATGAGCATCGCCATGCCGACGGTGGGCGCCCAGGCGCCGTCGCCGCCGAGCTGGCGGGCGAGGGCGTTGGTGACGGCACCGAGCATCAGGCCGCACAGGATGACGGCGATGGCCGTGCACACCACCCAGGGGACGCTGTTGGAGAGGGTGGCGTCGAGCACGTCCTCACGGGCGGTGTCGAAGCCGAAGACGGCGAGCAGCCCGTAGAGGAAGGTGACGATGAGGGCGGGGACCCACACCTGGTAGTCGCGCATCTGCCAGAAGGTGGCGGACGGGCGCATGACGACACCGCTCAGCAGCTGCTTCCAGCCGAGCCGGGGGCCGGCCGGGGGCGCCGTGGTGTGGCCCGCGCGGTAGGTGGACACCTGGTCCGGCTGCGGGGACTGCTGCTCGTAGGGGTCGTAGGTGTCGGGCGCGTCGCCGATGGAGAAGGCGCGGGTGTGCCCGGGGTTGTCGTCGTACGTCGGCGTCGACGCCGCGGAGCCGAAGTACTCGGGCTCACCCTCGGCGGCCGGCGCGAAGCCGTGCTGGGGCTGCTGCCCGCCCGGCGAGGTGTTCTGCTGCGGGTAGCCGCCGTACTGCTGATGCGGGTGCTGCACGTCCCCGTCCCGTCCGCGTCCGTTCCTGAATCCAGCCACGGTTCGAACGTACCCGGTCCCGGGGGCGGAGGACGGTGCCCCCCGCCCCCGGAGGGGGTTTGCTGCCAAGCTGTGACAGATTCCACACCCGCGCGGGCGGCCGGTCGCCCTGGTGGGGAGGCGGGCCGCGGGCGTTCCGTTGCCGCGCTCGGCGCCGAACCGGAGGCTGCCGTCGCGGCCGCTGCCCGTGTCCTCACCGGTGGTGCGGGGCAGGGTACGCGGCCGGACCCCGGGCCGGGCGCGCGGTTGGGCACGGGGGCCCGCGAAGCCCTACCGTTCGGGGCGGAACGGATCCGAAGGGACGGGAAGTGCCGATGGTTGTCAGGGCCGTACGGAATGCCGCGCGCGGGACCGCGCGCACCTCAGCGCGTGCGGCGGCGGCCGCGGCCGCCGCGGGGTTGCTGAGCCTCGCGGTGACCGGGTGCGGGCTGCTGACCACCGACTCCGGTTCCCCGGACGCGCCGGCCGCCGCGAGCTCGCCCGCCGCGTCCTCCGCCGCCGTGGGCGACGTGCCGGTCCAGCCGGACCCCGCGGTGCTGGCGGCGCTGCCCGCGCGTCTGGAGGCGGACGGGACGACGATCACGGTGGGCGACCCGGCGGCGCCGAAGACCGTCCACGTCTACGAGGACCCGCGCTGCCCGATCTGCAAGGCGTTCGAGGCGGCCGCCGGGCCGCAGCTGGCGGCGCTGGCGAAGTCCGGTGACGTGAAGGTGCAGTACACCCTGGCCTCGTTCCTGGACGGGAACCTCAAGGGCAGCGGTTCGAAGCGGGCCGCGGGCGCCCTGCGCGCGTCCGTGGAGGCGGGCCCGGGCGCCTTCGCGACCTACCACGAGCTGCTCTACGCCAACCAGCCGCAGGAGCAGGTGGACGGGTTCACGGACGCGTACCTGCTGGAACTCGCCGGCAAGGTGAAGGGCCTGCGCGGGGCGGCCTTCGACTCGGCGGTGCGGAAGCAGTCGTACGCGGACTTCGTGACCGCCTCCGAGGATGCCTTCGTCAAGAGCGGCGCCACGGGCACGCCGTACGTGAAGATCGACGGCACGGCGGTGTCCCAGGCGGACCTGCAGAAGCTGTTCGACCCCGTCTCCTTCGCGGCGCTGCTGCGGCAGTCCGGCATCGGCGGCTGAGGGCGCCGGGAGCCGCACGGAACGCCGGTGGGCGCGTACGGGATCCGTACGCGCCCACCGGTGTTCGGGCGTCCGTCCGCGGCCGGTCCGGGCAGGGCACCCGGACCGTACCGGGCGGGCTACTTCGCGGGCTCCGGCTGCGGCTCGCCGGCCGCCTCCGGCTCGCCGTCGGGGTCGAGCGGGGTCTTGACCGAGTCCAGCAGCAGCTGGGAGACGTCGACGACCTGCAGCGTCTCCTTGGCCTTGCCCTCGTTCTTCCTGCCGTTGACGGAGTCGGAGAGCATCACCAGGCAGAACGGGCAGGCGGTGGAGACGATGTCCGGGTTCAGGGACAGCGCCTCGTCCACGCGCTCGTTGTTGATGCGCTTGCCGATCCGCTCCTCCATCCACATGCGCGCGCCGCCGGCGCCGCAGCAGAAGCCGCGCTCCTTGTGGCGGTGCATCTCCTCGTTCCGCAGACCCGGCACCTTGGCGATGATCTCGCGCGGCGGCGTGTAGACCTTGTTGTGGCGGCCCAGGTAGCAGGGGTCGTGGTAGGTGATGATGCCCTCGACCGGGGTGACGGGGACGAGCTTGCCCTCGTCGACCAGGTGCTGCAGCAGCTGGGTGTGGTGGATGACCTCGTACTCGCCGCCGAGCTGCGGGTACTCGTTCGCCAGGGTGTTGAAGCAGTGCGGGCAGGTGGCGACGATCTTCTTCTGCGCCTTGGGCCTGCGGGTCGACTCGTCCTCGTCGTCCTCGCCGAAGGCCATGTTCAGCATGGCGACGTTCTCGGCGCCGAGCTGCTGGAACAGGAACTCGTTGCCCAGGCGGCGGGCGGAGTCACCGGTGCAGTTCTCCTCGCCGCCCATGATCGCGAACTTGACGCCCGCGATGTTCAGCAGTTCGGCGAAGGCCTTGGTGGTCTTCTTGGCGCGGTCCTCCAGGGAACCGGCGCAGCCGACCCAGTAGAGGTACTCGACCTCGGTGAGGTCCTCGATGTCCTCGCCCACGACGGGGACCTCGAAGTCGACCTCCTTGACCCACGCCAGGCGCTGCTTCTTGGGCAGGCCCCAGGGGTTGCCCTTCTTCTCCAGGTTCTTGAGCATCGTGCCCGCCTCGGACGGGAACGCGGACTCGATCATCACCTGGTAGCGGCGCATGTCGACGATGTGGTCGATGTGCTCGATGTCCACCGGGCACTGCTCGACGCAGGCGCCGCAGGTGGTGCAGGACCACAGGACGTCCGGGTCGATGACGCCGTTCTCCTCGGCGGTGCCGACCAGCGGGCGCTCGGCCTCGGCGAGGGCCGCCGCGGGGACGGCTGCGAGCTGCTCCTCGGAGGCCTTCTCCTCGCCCTCCATGGTCTTGCCGCCGCCGGCCAGCAGGTAGGGCGCCTTGGCGTGCGCGTGGTCGCGCAGCGACATGATCAGCAGCTTGGGGGAGAGCGGCTTGCCGGTGTTCCAGGCGGGGCACTGCGACTGGCAGCGGCCGCACTCGGTGCAGGTGGAGAAGTCGAGGATGCCCTTCCAGGAGAACTGCTCCACCTGGCTGACGCCGAAGACGTCGTCCTCGCCCGGGTCCTCGAAGTCGATCGGCTTGCCGCCGGAGGCCATCGGCAGCAGGGCGCCGAGCGCCACGGCGCCGTCGGCGTTCCGCTTGAACCAGATGTTCGGGAAGGCCAGGAAGCGGTGCCAGGCGACGCCCATGTCGGTCCTGAGGCCGACCGTGATCATCCAGATGAACGAGGTCCCGATCTTGATCATCGCGGTCAGGTAGACCAGGTTCTGCAGCGTGCCGACGCCCAGCCCCCTGAAGGCCGCGACCAGCGGGTACGAGGCGAAGTAGGCGGCCTCGTAGCCGTGCACCTCCGCGAGGGCGCCCTCCAGGCCGCGCAGCGTCATGATGGCGAGGCCGATGATGAGGATGACGGACTCGACGAAGTAGGCCTGGCCGGTGTTGGAGCCCGCGAAGCGGGACTTGCGGCCGGCCCGGCCCGGCCGGGACAGCTGGCGGATCGTGATCAGGGTGAGGATGCCGAGCGTGGTCATCAGGCCGATGAACTCGACGAACACCTCGTACGGCAGCCAGTGGCCGATGACCGGCAGCGCCCAGTCGGCGACGAACAGCTGGCCGAAGGCGTTCACCAGGGTGAGCACGAGCGAGAAGAAGCCGATGGCGACGAACCAGTGGGCGACGCCGACCACGCCCCAGCGGTTCATGCGGGTGTGGCCGAGGAACTCCCGGACGACCGTGACGGTGCGTGCGCGCCAGTCGTCCGTGCGGGTGCCCGCGGGGACGTCCTGGCCGAGTCGTACGAACCGGTAGATCTGGGCGATGGCGCGGCTGAACAGCGCAACGCCGACCACGGCGAGTACCAGCGACACGATGATCGCGGCGAGTTGCATTTCGGGGCTCCTCGGACCTGCGAGAGCGGAGGCTCGGGGCTGATGCCCGGCTGAATACTAAGCAGTAACTTATTCGGTTCTCCTGAGACTACCCAGTATCGGCGTACGTGCGCAGCCGCGCCGCCGGTGATCTGTGTCGCTGAGGGGTGCCTTCCCCGGGCGTCCCGCGGCCCCCGGAGGCCGCGGGACGCCCGGGAGCCGCCGCGGTCGCTCGCCGTGGCCGCCCGTGCGCGGAGGGCTGGCGCATAAGTTGAGTCGCCACGACTCAGGTCTGTTGACAGAGTGGGAGCTGTGCGGCACCCTTGAGCCAGTTCCACTCAAGTAGGCAGCTGGAGGAATCCACCATGGCACGTGCGGTCGGCATCGACCTGGGCACGACTAACTCCGTCGTCAGCGTTCTCGAAGGCGGCGAGCCCACCGTCATCACCAACGCCGAGGGTGCCAGGACCACGCCGTCCGTCGTCGCCTTCGCCAAGAACGGCGAGGTGCTCGTCGGCGAGGTCGCCAAGCGCCAGGCCGTCACCAACGTCGACAGGACCGTCCGGTCGGTCAAGCGCCACATGGGCACCGACTGGAAGATCAACCTGGACGGCAAGGACTTCAACCCGCAGCAGATGAGCGCCTTCATCCTGCAGAAGCTGAAGCGTGACGCCGAGGCCTACCTGGGCGAGAAGGTGACCGACGCGGTCATCACCGTCCCGGCGTACTTCAACGACTCGGAGCGCCAGGCCACCAAGGAGGCCGGCGAGATCGCGGGCCTGAACGTCCTGCGCATCGTCAACGAGCCCACGGCCGCCGCCCTGGCGTACGGCCTGGACAAGGACGACCAGACCATCCTCGTCTTCGACCTCGGTGGCGGCACCTTCGACGTCTCGCTGCTGGAGATCGGCGACGGCGTCGTCGAGGTGAAGGCCACCAACGGCGACAACCACCTCGGTGGTGACGACTGGGACCAGCGCATCGTCGACTACCTGGTGAAGCAGTTCGCCTCGGGTCACGGCGTGGACCTGTCCAAGGACAAGATGGCGCTGCAGCGTCTGCGCGAGGCCGCCGAGAAGGCGAAGATCGAGCTGTCCTCGTCCACCGAGACCTCGATCAACCTGCCCTACATCACGGCGTCCGCCGAGGGCCCGCTGCACCTGGACGAGAAGCTCACCCGCGCCCAGTTCCAGCAGCTCTCCTCGGACCTGCTGGAGCGCTGCAAGATCCCGTTCCACAACGTGATCAAGGACGCGGGCATCCAGCTCTCCGAGATCGACCACGTCGTCCTCGTCGGCGGCTCGACCCGCATGCCGGCCGTCGCCGAGCTCGTCAAGGAGCTGACCGGCGGTCAGGACGCCAACAAGGGCGTCAACCCGGACGAGGTCGTCGCCATCGGCGCCGCGCTCCAGGCCGGTGTCCTCAAGGGCGAGGTCAAGGACGTCCTGCTCCTCGACGTCACCCCGCTGTCCCTCGGCATCGAGACCAAGGGCGGCATCATGACCAAGCTGATCGAGCGCAACACCACGATCCCGACCAAGCGTTCGGAGATCTTCACCACGGCCGAGGACAACCAGCCGTCGGTGCAGATCCAGGTCTACCAGGGTGAGCGCGAGATCGCGGCGTACAACAAGAAGCTCGGCATGTTCGAGCTGACCGGCCTGCCGCCGGCCCCGCGCGGCATCCCGCAGATCGAGGTCGCCTTCGACATCGACGCCAACGGCATCATGCACGTCTCCGCCAAGGACCTCGGTACCGGCAAGGAGCAGCGCATGACCGTCACCGGTGGCTCCGCGCTGCCGAAGGACGACATCGACCGCATGATGCGCGAGGCCGAGCAGTACGCGGACGAGGACCACAAGCGCCGCGAGTCCGCCGAGACCCGCAACCAGGCCGAGGGGCTCGTCTACCAGACCGAGAAGTTCCTCAAGGACAACGAGGACAAGGTCCCCGGTGACGTCAAGACCGAGGTCGAGGCGGCTGTCGAGGACCTCAAGGAGAAGCTGAAGGGCGAGGACTCCGCCGCCATCCGCGAGGCCACCGAGAAGGTCGCCGCCACCTCGCAGAAGCTGGGCCAGGCGCTGTACGCCAACGCCCAGGCCGAGGGCGGCGCGGCCGGTGCCGCCGGTGCCGCGGGCGGGGCCCAGGCCGACGACGACGTCGTCGACGCCGAGATCGTCGACGAGGACAAGAAGGACGGTGCCGCGTGACGGAGGAGACCCCGGGCTTCGAAGAGGAGCCTGTCGTCCCCTCTGCCGAGGCCGGTTCCACCTCGCCGGGGGAGTCCCCCGGCGAGGCGGGGCCCGGCGCCGGGTCCGCCGACCAGGCGGGCCCGGCGGCCCCGGCCGGGGACGCGAACACAGGCGTCGCTCTGCAGGCGCAGCTGGACCAGGTGCGTACGGCGCTCGGTGAGCGCACGGCGGACCTCCAGCGGCTCCAGGCGGAGTACCAGAACTACCGCCGCCGGGTGGAGCGGGACCGGATCGCGGTCCGCGAGATCGCGATCGCGAACCTGCTCACCGAGCTGCTCCCGGTGCTCGACGACATCGGCCGGGCCCGGGACCACAAGGAGCTGGTCGGCGGGTTCAAGTCGGTCGGCGAGTCCCTGGAGACGGTCGCGGCCAAGATGGGCCTGCAGCAGTTCGGCAAGGAGGGCGAGCCCTTCGACCCGCTGGTGCACGAGGCCCTGATGCACAGTTACTCGCCGGACGTCACTCAGACGACCTGCGTGCAGATCCTGCAGCCCGGGTATCGCATCGGTGAACGCACCATCCGCCCCGCGCGGGTGGCCGTCGCCGAGCCCCAGCCGGGCTCGCAGGGCACGCAGAAGAACGACGACACGGCGGACGAGGAGAACGGTGGCCCGGAGCAGGGCTGACGTGGGTGGCGGACGGAAGGAGGGACGCCGGGGATGAGCATCAGCAGGGACCTGTTCGAGAAGGACCTCTACAAGGTCCTCGGCGTCCCGAAGGACGCCACCGAGGCGGAGATCAAGAAGGCGTACCGGAAGCTCGCCCGCGAGTTCCACCCGGACGCCAACAAGGGCGACGCCAAGGCCGAGGAGCGCTTCAAGGAGATCTCCGAGGCCAATGACGTCCTGTCGGACCCCAAGCGCCGCAAGGAGTACGACGAGGGCCGCGCCCTCTTCGGCAACGGCGGCTTCCGTCCCGGCCCGGCCGGCGCGGGCGGGTTCGGCTTCGACCTCGGTGACCTCTTCGGCGGTGGCCCCGGCGGCACCGCCCCCCAGGGCGGCGGCTTCGGCGGCGGCCTCGGCGACGTGTTCGGCGGGCTGTTCAACCGCGGTGCGGGAGGCACGACCCGTACGCAGCCGCGGCGCGGCCAGGACATCGAGACCGAGGTGACGCTCAAGTTCACCGAGGCCGTCGACGGCGCCACGGTGCCGCTCAAGATGACCAGCCAGGCCCCCTGCAAGGCCTGCTCCGGCACCGGTGACAAGAACGGCACGCCGCGGGTGTGCCCGACCTGCGTCGGCACCGGCCAGGTCTCGCGCGGCGGCAGCGGCAGCTTCTCGCTCACCGACCCGTGCACGGACTGCAAGGGCCGCGGCCTGATCGCGCAGGACCCCTGCGAGGTCTGCGGCGGCAGCGGCCGGGCCCGGTCGGCGCGCACCATGCAGGTGCGCATCCCGGCCGGCGTCACCGACGGGCAGCGCATCCGGCTGCGCGGCAAGGGCGCGCCGGGCGAGCGCGGCGGCCCGGGCGGCGACCTGTACGTCACCGTGCACGTCGACGCGCACCCGGTGTTCGGGCGCAAGGCCGACAACCTCACCGTCACCGTGCCCGTCACCTTCGTGGAGGCGGCGCTGGGCGGGGAGATCAAGGTCCCGACGCTCGGCGGTCCCCCCGTGACCCTGAAGCTGCCCCCGGGCACGCCCAACGGGCGCACGCTGCGGGCCCGCGGCAAGGGCGCGGTCCGCAAGGACGGCACCCGCGGGGACCTGCTGGTCTCGATCGAGGTCGCCGTCCCGGAGGCCACCGAGGGCAAGGCGCTGGACGCCTTGGAGGCGTACCGGGAGGCGACCGCGGACACCGACCCGCGGGAAGAGCTGTTCAAGGCCGCGAAGGGAGTCTGAGCCGATGAACACGAGCGGCGGCATGCGTGGCGGACGGGGCCGCAACCCGTACGAGCTGACCGACGAATCACCCGTCTACGTCATCTCGGTGGCGGCCCAGCTCTCCGGGCTGCACCCCCAGACGCTGCGCCAGTACGACCGCCTCGGCCTGGTCTCGCCCGACCGCACGGCCGGGCGCGGCCGTCGTTATTCGGCTCGTGACATCGAACTCCTGCGCGAGGTTCAGCGGCTCTCCCAGGACGAGGGCATCAACCTGGCGGGCATCAAGCGCATCATCGAACTGGAGAACCAGGTGGCGGCCCTGCAGTCGCGGGTCGCCGAGCTCTCCGCGGCCCTCGAGGGCGCGGCGGCGGCCATGCAGCAGCGCGAGGCCGCCGTCCACGCCTCCTACCGGCGTGACCTGGTGCCCTACCAGGACGTCCAGCAGACCTCCGCGCTGGTGGTGTGGCGGCCCAAGCGGCCGGAATGAGCCGGGTCTAGGTCCCCGTCAGGTCCTCGGGACCCCGCGAGACGCGGTGCAGACGGCGCCCGGAGGCGACCATCGCCTCCAGCAGCCGGTGGCCCTCCGCCGCGGGGACGAGCCTCTCGGCGCAGGCCTGACGCATCAGGTCGAAGGTCTCCTTGGTGGTGATCCCGCGCCGCCGCGCGAAGTCGCGGGCCGAGCGGTCGTCGGTGATCCAGACCGAGCCCCGGAACTCGCGCCGCCGGGTGATCAGCACACAGGTCTCGGCCTCGCCGAGGTGCTTGGTCGGCAAGTGGGACGAGCCGCCGAAGACCGCCCGGCGCAGCCGGTCCACCTCCCGCAGTTCGGCGCCCTCGGTGATCTCCACGGGCTCGCCGAGCCACCCGGCCTCCGCCAGCCCGGCCAGCCGCGGCAGGAAGCGCGCGGAGCGGGCGGCCTCCCAGGCCACGGCCTGGGTCCAGCGTCCGCGGCCGTCCAGCACCTTCTCCAGCAGGAGCAGCCGGTCGACGGCGGCGAAGTTGCACAGCACGGTGTTGTCGGGGAACCACCACGTGGTCATGGCTGGAAGACCAGGTCCCCTTCTTCCGCGTCCTGGTGCTCGACGCCGTTGCCCGGCGGCGGTTCGGGCGCGAGGAGTCCGTGCAGCCGCTCCACGTCGGTGTCCAGCAGCGCGGCCAACGGGCGCAGGGTCGTCTCCCCCGCCAGGTAGGCCTTGTACAACTCCGAGGCGACACGGGGCGGGAAGCGTTCCGCCGAGGCCCGCGAGGCCTGCTTCTGGTACGCGTCGCCGGCGCCCGCGAGCAGGTGGCAGGACTCCGTGGTGAGGGCGCGCAGTTGCTTGCGGCGTGCGGCGTCGACCAGGCCGAGTTGGTGCAGCCGCGCGGCGAGCGCGCTCGGTGACACGCGGAAGCGGACGACCAGCCGCTCGAAGGAGGGGTCCGTCAGCTCGCCCTCCGCGGCGGCGGCCTCGGTCAACTCCCGCGCGGGCATCAGCAGGTGCGAGGCGAAGACGTTGGCCCGTACCTCGGCCAGGTCCTTCTGCCGGCCCGGGGCGACACGGGACTCGACCACGACACTGCGGGCGTCCCTGGCGAGGATGTGGCAGAGCTCGTGGGCCAGGGTGAAGCGCTGCCGCGTCCACAGGTCGGTGGGTGCGAGGAGGACGAGGCGGAAGGAGTCGGCCTGCCACGCGAGTCCGTCCACACCCCGGGGAAGACCGGTGATGGCGACGTCCACCCCGAAGAGGTCCTCCATCGCCGCGATCAGCTCGTCCGTGGCCAGTTCCGCGGCCGGCAGCCGCTCCAGCACCTGCGCGGCCAGCCGCTCGCCCTGCGCCGCGTACCGCTCCGCCGCCGCGTCCACCTCCGGCACGGCGGGCAGCTCCCTCGCGCGGCCCAGCAGCTCCAGCACCTCGTAGGCGTCGGCGAACCGCGCCGCGACCTCCTGCGCCCCGGCGGGGTCGGCGGCGGCGTCGCCCCGGGTACGGGCCGCGAGCGCGGGGCGCAGCGGCTCGTTGCCGGTCAGCAGCCAGTCCACGGTCGTGCCGCCCGCCTCCGCGATCAGCGCCAGGTCGAGCGAGGTGAGGCGGCGCACGCCGCTCAGGGACTTCGACAGCTTGTCGGGCGTGAGCCCGACCTGTCGGGCGAACGCGGCCTTGGTCATCGCGGCCGCGTCCATCACGGTGCGTACACGTTCGATGACATGCGGGTCCATGGAAAAAGGGTAGGCGGGCCTTGCGATAATCGCAAGGCCCGCCCGGTGGTGTCGAGGTGCTACGGCAGCAGGATGACGTGGTCGCCGCCCGGCTGCGACTCCGTGCCGTCCGCGTAGAGCGCGGTCACCCGGTAGAAGTGGGTGGTACCGCGGGTGGCGGTGGTGTCGGTCCAGGAGGTGCCGGTCACGGCCTCCGCGGTGAGCGCCTGGTACTCGCCGGCCTCCCGGTTCCAGCGCTCGACGCGGTAACCGACGGCCGCCGTCACGGGCTCCCACGACAGATCGACCCCGCCGTCCGTGCCCTTGGCCTGCACGGTGACGGGCGAGTCGTCCGGGGTGGCGACGGACGGGGTGAGGTCGAGTTCGGTGAAGGTCACCACATCGGCCTCATGGGTGGACTTGAAGCGGGAGTTGCCCCACGTGTCCACGACGTCGACGAAGTAGCAGGCCGTTTCGCCGTCGGGCAGCCGGGCGCCGAGGTACTCGGTGGCGTCCGGTTCCAGCTCGGTCGACTCGACGCCGTAGCAGACCGGCTCCTCCAGGTCCTCGAGCAGTTCACCGCGGTAGACGATGTACCGGGCCAGGTCCGGCTCGGTGTTGGGGTTCCAGTCGAGCCGCACCCCGTACTCGGTCGCCTCGGCGGTGAGTCCGGTGACCGCGGCCGGGGGTTCCTCGTCGCCGGGGACGGTGAAGGTCACCTCGTTGGAGGGGAGCGAAGCGACGCCGTCGGCGGTCTGGGTGACGGCGTAGTGGTACGTCACGCCGCGGTGCAGGAACATGCCGTTGTCGGTACAGCTGTACCGGGCCGGGTCCGAGCCGAGGTTGCCCTCGCGGTGGACCGTGCAGCCGACGGGGGTCGCGGTGGCCGGGTTCACCGGCGAGGTGGTCGAGCGGTACACCGTGTACGTTCCGACGGCCTGCGCCCTGGGGAGGCTCCACGTCAACTCGACGCCGAGGAGGTCCTTGAGGGGCGTCGCCGCCACGTCACGGGGTGTGTCCGGCCGGATCACCAGCGGGGCGGCGCTCGCGTTCGCCGACCTGGCGGAAGCGTTGCCCGCGGCGTCCTGCGCCGTGACGGCGTAGACGTACGTCGTCTTGGCGGCTGCCGTGGTGTCCGTGTACGACGCGGTCGTCGGCGTGCCGATCTGTGTCCACGGGCCCGCCGCCGACGTCGACCGGTAGACCCGGTACTGCTTGGCGTCCGATACCGCGTTCCAGGTCAGGGCGTAGCCCTTGCCGTCGGCGGTGACCGCGGCCTTCAGGCCGGTCGGCACGGACGGGGCCTGCTCGTCGATCGAGGTGACCGTCACCGCGGACGACATCGCGGAGGCGTTGCCGGCCTTGTCGACGGAGGTGACCGCGTACCCGTACTTCGCCCCGGTGGCGGACGGCAGGTCGCGGAAGGACGTCGAGGTCACGAGCGCGGTGCCGCCGATCCGGGCCCAGGCGCCGGTGCCGGTGCGCCGGTAGACCCGGTACCCGGCGAGGTCCATCTCCGCGCCCTTGGTCCACGCGAGGACGAACGCGTGCCCGCTGGCCGGGGCCTTCAGCCCGGTCGGCGTCAACGGCTTGGTCTTGTCCACCGACGCCGACGTGCGGGGCGCGTACGTGAACTTGACGTTGGCGCTGCCCTTGAACGCGGCGAAGTCGACGCGGAGGCTGTGCCTGCCCTTGGGGATCGTGAGGTTGAGCGTCTTGGTCCGGGTGGTGGAGACGTCCTTCCACAGGTCGATCTTGCGGCTGCCGTCGAGGTAGACGCGGATGCCGTCGCGCGCGGCGGCGGTGAACGTGAAGGGGCCGCCGGAGCCGAAGTCCCGGGTGAGGTTCCAGCGGACGCCGAAGTTGTCCTTCGGCAAGGTGACGCCGGCGGGGTCGCCGGTGCCGTAGTTCTCGTTGATCGAGGTGTCGCAGGCGGTCTTCTTCGGAGTGCCCTTGAAGGTGGTGTTGCCGTAGTACGACGCGACCCACACCCCGGTGGAGCAGGTGGTGGCCGCGTGTGCGGCGCCGGCCGGCAGGGCGAGGCCCGCGGCGGTCGTGGCGAACGCGAGCGCGATGGCGCGGGCGCGTGTGGACGTGGTCAAAGATCCCTCCCTGGGGAGGAGCTTGACAGGCGTCGAACGGTTGTGCCAAGTCGTTGCGGGACCCCGTGATCATGCTGTGCCGTTCGCGGGCCGCGGCCCCGCCGAAGGGGTGGTCCGCGGGGGCGGGGCGGGCATGTGGGGCGCGTGGTGGGGAAGGCGGTCCGTATGCCGCACAGGGGCGTCGGAGCGGGGATCGTGGTGGGGCTGGCCGTGGGAATGGTGGCCGGCGCGGTGCCGCTCGGGACGAACTGGGGCGCGGAGGGCGTGGACGTGGGCCTGGCGACCGTGGCGATGTGGGCCGGGCTGCGGCTGGCCGCGCGGCGCGAGGGGCCGTGGTGGATCGCCGGGCTGATGGCGCTGGCCCTGGTCAGCGTGGGCGTGGCGGCGTACGGGGACGTGGACGTGCCGCGGTACGCGGGGCTGGTCCCGGTCCCGGTGGTGGCGGCGCTGCTCGTGGTGGGCGGCGCCGGGTCGGTGTGGGCCCGGCGCCGGGAGATGGGCGTGGCGGGTGCGGCGGCCGGGGCGGGCGCCCTGGTGGCGGCCGTGTGGCTGCCGGTGTGGGTGGCGGCCGCGGTGTGGGCGGCGGCTCAGGCGGGTTCGACGTCGCGGACCTCGCTGCCGACGAGGTAGTCCTCGGGCTGCAGTGGCATCCGCTCGCGTTCGGGGCTGTTCCAGTAGCGGGCGTTGGCGGCGGCGAAGCCGTCCTCGCCGTCGTAGGCGATCAGCCAGACGAACTGGCCGCGCTCGCGGTCCACCCAGGCCAGGCCGACCTCGAAGCCGTGGGCGCGGCGCAGCGGCACGATCTCCGTGTGCCACAGGCGGAGCCAGGCGTCGAGCATCTCCGGCTTGATGGTGTAGGTCCGCAGTTGGGTGGTCCTGGGCAATCCGGGGCTCCTCGGTTCAGGTGACGGCGTGCACGCGGACCTGCTGGGGGCGGACGACGCGGTCCGCCATGCGGTAGCCGTGGCGTACGACCTCGGCGACGTCGCCGGCGAGTTCCGGGCTGGGCGCGGGGACGGTGCCCACGGCCTCCTGCAGGGCGGGGTCGAAGCGCCCCGCGGTGACCGGGATGCGGGTCATGCCGTACTTCTCCAGGAGGGTCAGCAACTCGGCGCCGACCGATGCGGCGAAGCCGCCGTCGTCGCCGGGGTGACGGTCGGCGCGGTCCAGCAGGAGGACGAGGTCGTAGAGGAGCGGCTGCACCAGCCGGCCCTCGGCGGCCTTGCGGCTGTGGTCGAGCTCGGCGCGCAGTTCGTCCAGACCGCGCCGTCCCTCGCGGTCGTTGAGCAGCCGGCGGCGGAACTGGTCGCCGAGCGCGGCCATCTCCTCGCGCAGACCGTCGACGGCGTCGGCCACCACGGCCAGGGGGTCGGGCGCGGGCTCCTCCGCGGTCTGCGGGGCGGGGCCCTCCGGCGGCACCTGCGGCGGCGCGGGGGGCTGCGGGGGCACCACCGGCAGGGGTGGCGGCGGCACCACGGGCACCACCGGCACGGGCGGAACCTGCGGAGGCTGCGGTGGCAGCGGCGGCGGCGTGCTCATGCGCGGCTCCAGGACTGCGGCGGCGGGGTGAGGAGGTGCCGGGGGAGGGACGCGCGGGTGTGCCACCAGCGCGGCCTGAAGCCGATCCACGCGATGAGCGCGAGGGCGGCGACCACCACGAACACGGCGTACGCCTTGACCGGGGTGAGCAGCAGCACGACGGCCGGGACCACGATCCAGAGCATGCGCCGGTGCCACCGCCACGTCTTGCCCAGGGACTCGGCCGCCAGGCCCCGGTAGAACTCCAGCCGCCCCACCAGGTCCGGGTCGACGGGACGTACGGCCAGGCCCTGGTCGACGCAGTGCAGGATGCGCCGGGCGCACTCCTCCGAGGCGACGACCAGCCGGCGGCTGACCGGGTGCGTGACCATCGCGCCCTCGGCGCGCAGCGACCAGATGCGGCTGATCTGGTCGCGCAGCCCGGTGTGGCCCGGGCTGTGCGCGAGGGCCTTCTCGTACCAGGTCAGCGCATCGTCGAAGCGCGAGGAGGCGTAGAGGCCGTCGCCGACGGCGAGTTCGGTCGCCAGGTCGCCCGGGGCGAGTTCGTCGGCCTTCATGTACCAGGTCAGCGCCGTGTGGTGGTCGCCGAGGGCGGTGTGGACGTTGCCGATCATCAGGTGGTTCGCGGCGTCGTCCGGGGCCAGCTGGAGCGCCCTGCGGTGCTCCTGGAGGGCGTCCTGGTACGCGCCGAGGTCCTGGTGGACGGCGCCCAGCAGCCGCCAGGCGTAGGCGTTGCGGTCGTCGTGGTGCACGGCCTGGCGCAGCTCGTACTCGGCGGCCTGGAGGTCGCCCTCCTCGATGTTCCGCTCGGCGATGCCCACCCAGTCGCGTACGGCGGGGCCGGGCGCGGGCCGTGGGACCCTCGGCTCCCGGGGCTCCGGTCCCTTCTTCCGCGAGCGGGCCAGCCGCTGGTCGTAAAGGGCGCGCGCGGAGGGGTCGGTGAGCGCCCTGCGGGCCTCCAGTACGCGGCGCACCTTGTCCTCGGCCTCGCGGCGCTTGTCCGCGGTGGGGGCCTTGCTCGCCTTCCCCGCCCAGCTGCGGTGCTCGCGGTCGAGCTTCCTGCCGATCTCCTCGGCGCTGTCGCCGGTGCCGAGGCCGAACTCGGCGTAGTAGTCGGGCACGTCCGTCGTGGTCATGGCGTGTCGGCTCCCGCTCCGTTCAGAGGGCCGCGGTGCGGGCCACGCGGTCGCTGAGTTCCTCCAGTTCCTCGCCACCCAGGTTGTCCGGGCGCTCGACCTCGAACTCGCCGAGCCACTCCCCCGAGGTGAGGTCCTTGACCTCGACGTGGATGATGCCGTCCACGTCGTAGGCGTAGAACACCTCGAAGGGCGCGCCCTTGGGGTACGGCGGGATCTTCAGGGTGCTCTCGCCGACGACCTTCACGTAGTCCAGGTCCTCGCCCTCGCCCTCGGTGACCTGCACCCGCAGCGCGGTCTGGCGTTCCCGGATCGTGTGGAAGGTGTCGCTCTCCTTCGCGGGGACCGTGGTGTTGTGCGGGATGATCACCGCGTTGTACTCCGGCGAGCGGGGGGCGTCGTCGCGGACGGCGACCATGCCGAGGGACTGCGAGGTGACGTCCTTGATGGACTTCACGCGGCCCTTGGTGAGCCGGGCGAGGCCGTCGCCCGGGGCGGACTCCACGTGGGCGCCGCTGCCGATGTACTTCTTGCGCTCGGCGGCCTGTTCGGCGCGGACCTCGGCGTCCAGGGCAATCAGCGCGGCCCCCAGGGCGACCACCTCGTCCTGGTTGACGCCGCGTTCCGCGGTCTTCCCCGACAGCCGCTCGACCAGCGCCGGTACCTGCGGCATGCGCGTGGAGCCGCCGACGAGCAGCACCCTGTCGATGGCGCCCCAGCCCAGCCCGGACTCCTCCAGCACGCCCTCGGTGAGGATGCGGGTGCGGTCCAGCAGTTCGGCGGTGAGCTCGTCGAACTTCTCGCGGGTGACGCGGATCTGCTCGTGCCGGCCGCCGGCCGAGAGCATGACGACCGCCTGCGGGGCGTTGGACAGGGTCCGCTTGGCGATCTCGGCCTTGTCGCGCAGTTCGGCGAGGGTGGCGGTGTCGTCGGTGAGGTCGGGGCCGCCGGCCGCCATGAAGGCGCCGTTGAGGTGCTCCATCAGCGCCCCGTCCCAGTCGAAGCCGCCGAGGTTGCGGTCGCCGTCGGTGGCGACGACGTCGTACTCGCCGTCCTCGACCCTCATCACGGTGACGTCGAAGGTGCCGCCGCCCAGGTCGTAGACGAGGACGGTGCCGACCCGCTCGTCCTCGTCCTGGTCGAGGCCGTACGCCAGGGCGGCCGCGGTCGGCTCGTTGACGATCCGCAGCACCTCCAGTCCGGCGATCCGGCCGGCGTCCTGGGTGGCCCTGCGGCGGGCGTCGTCGAAGTAGGCGGGGACGGTGATCACGGCGCGCTCGACGGGCTCGCCGAGCATCATCTCGGCGTCCTCCTTGAGCCGCTTGAGGATCAGCGCGGAGATCTCCTCGGGGCGGAAGGGGGTGCCGGACTCCGAGGTGTAGACCGGGGTGGGCTCGCCCATGTAGCGCTTGACGAACTGCACCACGTGGTCCGGGGCGGTGGCCGCGGAGCGTTTGGCCTGCGAGCCGACGACGACGACGTCGCCCTGGAACATCACCACGGACGGGGTGATGTTCTCGCCCTCGCGGTTGCGGACGATGGACGCGGTGCCGGTCCGGTCCGCCACCGCGACCGCGGAGTACGTCGTGCCCAGATCGATTCCCACAACCCGTGCCACAGCCGGGCACCTCCCCGTAGCCGTACCTCGTCCGAATCTGCCGGAGCGTCAATCATGCAGCACGCAGGGGTGTTTGCGGGACGGGATCGACAGGGCCGCGGGGGCCCGGGCGGGCAGGGGCGGCGACGGGCGGGGAGGTGTCCGGCCGGCGGCGGGGCGGGGGCGGTGCGTCAGGCGCGGCCCATGGCGCGGGTCAGCGCGATCTCGACGACGACCCGGTCCGGGTTGGGGGCGGGGGTGCGGCCGTACCGTTCGGCGTAGCGCCGTACCGCGTCGGCGACGGCGTCCGGGTCGGTGTTGATCCGGGCCACGCCCTCCAGCGTCGCCCACCGCCCCTTGTCGACCTGGCACACCGCGACCCGGGCGCCCTCCGCCCCGGCCGCCAGTACGTGGGCGACCTTGCGGCTCGCCTTGTTGGTGATCACCCGGGCCAGCCCGGCCTCCGGGTCGTACGTCACGCCGACCGGCACGACGTGCGGGGTGCCGTCGGGGCGGTGGGTGGTGAGGGTGCTCATGAGGTACTCCCGCCAGAAGGCGAGGTAGCCGGGTCCGGGGCTGCGGGGGTCGATGGCCATGGACCGACCGTACCCGGCTGAGCGGGGGGCCCGGCGGGGCCGTACCCGGGGGCGACGCGCGTCACGTCCGGCCTTCTCCTTGGAAACCAACCTTGAGTGGAATAGACTCAACTTGTCTTACGCTGGAAAAAGCAGCTTCGATGGTGGGCCGACAAGGAGGAGCACGCGGACGTGGACGCCGAGCTGACCAACAAGAGCCGGGAGGCCCTGAACGCCGCCAACACCGTGGCGGTCTCGGCCGGGCATGCGGACCTGACCCCCGCGCACCTGCTGCTGGCGCTGCTGGAGCAGCCCGGGAACGACAGCGTGCTGGACGTCCTCGCGGCCACCGGCGCGGACGCCGCCGCGGTGCGCTCGGGCGCCGAGCGGCTGCTGGCAGGGCTGCCCAGCGTGCAGGGCAGTACGGTGGCGCCGCCGCAGGCGAACCGTGAACTGCTCGCCGTGATCGCCGACGCGGCACGGCGGGCCGAGGAACTCGGGGACGCGTACGTGTCCACCGAACACCTGCTCATCGGCATCGCCCTCAAGGGCGGTGCGGCCGGTGAGCTGCTGGAGCGGTCCGGTGCGACCGGCAGTGGACTGCAGGACGCCTTCGAGCAGATCAGGGGAGGTCAGCGCGTGACGACACCCGACCCCGAGGGCACGTACAAGGCGCTGGAGAAGTACGGCACGGACTTCACCGCGGCGGCCCGCGAGGGCAAGCTCGACCCGGTGATCGGCCGGGACAACGAGATCCGGCGCGTGGTGCAGGTGCTCTCGCGGCGCACGAAGAACAACCCGGTGCTCATCGGTGAGCCCGGCGTCGGCAAGACCGCCGTCGTCGAGGGCCTGGCGCAGCGCATCGTCAAGGGCGACGTGCCCGAGAGCCTGCGCAACAAGCGGCTGGTCGCCCTGGACCTGGGCGCGATGGTCGCGGGCGCGAAGTACCGCGGTGAGTTCGAGGAGCGGCTGAAGGCCGTGCTGGCGGAGATCAAGGCCAGCGACGGCCGGATCATCACCTTCATCGACGAGCTGCACACCGTCGTCGGCGCGGGCGCCGGGGGCGACTCCGCCATGGACGCCGGCAACATGCTCAAGCCGATGCTGGCCCGCGGCGAGCTGCGCATGGTCGGCGCGACCACGCTCGACGAGTACCGCGAGCGGATCGAGAAGGACCCGGCCCTGGAGCGCCGCTTCCAGCAGGTGCTGGTGGCCGAGCCCAGCGTCGAGGACAGCATCGCGATCCTGCGCGGTCTGAAGGGACGCTACGAGGCGCACCACAAGGTGCAGATCTCCGACGCCGCCCTGGTCGCGGCCGCGACCCTCTCCGACCGCTACATCACCGCCCGTTTCCTGCCGGACAAGGCCATTGACCTGGTCGACGAGGCCGCCTCGCGGCTGCGCATGGAGATCGACTCCTCGCCGGTCGAGATCGACGAGCTGCAGCGCTCGGTCGACCGCCTGCGCATGGAGGAGATGGCTCTGGAGAAGGAGACCGACGAGGCCTCCAAGCAGCGCCTGGAGAAGCTGCGCAAGGACCTCGCCGACAAGGACGAGGAACTGCGCGGCCTGACCGCCCGCTGGCAGAAGGAGAAGGAGGGCCTGAACCGGGTCGGCGAGCTCAAGGAGCGCCTGGACGACCTGACCACCCGGATCGAGCGCGCCCAGCGAGACGGCGACTTCGAGGCCGCGTCCAAGCTGCTGTACGGCGAGAAGCCGAAGCTGGAGGCGGAGCTCGCCGAGGCCACCGAGGCCGAGGAGGTGGCCAAGCGGGGCACCATGGTCAAGGAGGAGGTCGGCCCGGACGACGTGGCCGACGTGGTCGCCGCCTGGACGGGCATCCCGGCCGGCCGCCTGATGGAGGGCGAGACCCAGAAGCTCCTGCGCATGGAGGAGGAGCTCGGCAAGCGCCTGATCGGCCAGACCGAGGCCGTGCGCTCGGTGGCCGACGCGGTGCGCCGCTCGCGCTCCGGCATCGCCGACCCCGACCGCCCCACGGGTTCCTTCCTCTTCCTCGGCCCGACCGGCGTCGGCAAGACCGAGCTGGCCAAGGCGCTGGCGGACTTCCTCTTCGACGACGAGCGGGCCATGGTCCGCATCGACATGAGCGAGTACGGCGAGAAGCACTCCGTCGCCCGCCTGGTCGGTGCCCCGCCCGGGTACGTCGGCTACGAGGAGGGCGGCCAGTTGACCGAGGCGGTGCGCCGCCGCCCGTACTCCGTGGTGCTGCTGGACGAGGTGGAGAAGGCGCACCCCGAGGTCTTCGACGTCCTGCTGCAGGTGCTGGACGACGGCCGGCTCACCGACGGCCAGGGCCGCACGGTCGACTTCCGCAACGCCATCCTCGTCCTCACCTCCAACCTCGGCAGCCAGTACCTGGTCGACCCGGTGCTCAGTGCCGAGGAGAAGAAGGAGAGCGTGCTGGAGACGGTGCGGGCGTCCTTCAAGCCCGAGTTCCTCAACCGGCTCGACGACATCGTGGTCTTCAGCGCCCTGAACAAGGACGAGCTGCGCCGCATCGCCCGGCTGCAGACCGACCGCCTCGCGGTCCGGCTGCGCGACCGGCGGATCGCCCTCGACGTCACCGACGAGGCGCTGGACTGGCTCGCCGAGGAGGGCAACGACCCCGCGTACGGCGCCCGCCCGCTGCGCCGCCTGGTGCAGACCGCCATCGGCGACCAGCTGGCCAGGGAGATCCTGGCCGGAGAGGTCCGCGACGGCGACACGGTGCGGGTCGACCGGGTCGGCGACCGGCTGCTGGTCGGCGCCGTCACCGGCAAGACCCTCTGAGGTCCCCCGCGGGAATCCCACGCGAAAGGGGCACGGCGGGCCGCGCTTGCACGGAGCGGCCCGCCGTGAGGGAGGATGGGTGTATCCGCACGAAGGGAACTCCAAGGTGAGCATCGACCCGTCCTCGATTCCGAATTTCGGGGGCCAGCCGGACCCCCAGCCCGGCTCTGCCGGGAACGTGGTCATTCCTGACCAGGATCTGGTCAAGCAGCTGCTGGAGCAGATGGAGCTCAAGTACGTCGTCGACGAGGAGGGCGACCTCGCCGCGCCGTGGGAGGAGTTCCGCACCTACTTCATGTTCCGGGGTGAGGAGGACCAGCAGATCTTCGCGGTCCGCACCTTCTACGACCGTCCGTACAGCATCGAGGACAAGCCTCAGCTGCACGAGGCGCTCGACGACTGGAACCGCCGCACCCTGTGGCCGAAGGTCTACACCCACACCCACGACGACGGCACCGTCCGTCTGATCGGTGAGGCCCAGATGCTGATCGGCCTCGGCGTCGGCCTGGAGCACTTCGTCTCCAGCACCGTCAGCTGGGTCCGGGCCTCCATCGAGTTCGAGAAGTGGATCCTCGAGGCCCTCGGACTGGAGAAGGACGCGGAGTCCACGGACGACGACGGCGACGGCGAGGACTGAGCCCGCCCGCACGGGCGCACACGGACCGCACGGGAGCAGCCCGTCCGCCACGCGACCGCCGGTGAGCGGGCGTGCGCGGGCGGGCTGCCGTGTTCCGCGCGGGGGGTCCGACGCGCCTCAGAGCCGGCGCAGCCGCTCCACGCTCTCCCGCAGCACCTCCTCGCGCTTGCAGAAGGCGAAGCGCACCAGGCTGCGGCCCTCCTCCGCGTCGTCGTAGAAGATCACGTTGGGCACCGCCACGACCCCGCAGCGCTCCGGCAGCGCCCGGCAGAACGCCAGGCCGTCCTTCTCGTCGAGCGACCGGATGTCAGTGGTCACGAAGTACGTGCCCTCCGGGCGGAAGACCCGGAACCCGGCCTCCTCCAGGCCGTCCGAGAGCAGGTCCCGCTTGCGCCGCAGGTCCTCGCGGAAGTCCCGGTAGTAGGCGTCGGGCAGCCGGAGCGCCTCGGCCACGGCGTACTGGAACGGTCCCGCGCTCACGTACGTCAGGTACTGCTTGGCCGCGCGCACCGCGCTGACCAGGGCGGGGACGGCCGTCACCCAGCCGACCTTCCACCCGGTGAACGAGAAGGTCTTGCCCGCGCTGGAGATGGTGACCGTGCGGTCGCGCATCCCCGGGAAGGACGCGAGCGGGACGTGCTCCGTCCCGTACGTCAGGTGCTCGTACACCTCGTCGGTGACCACGAGCAGGTCGCGCTCGACGGCCAGCTCCGCGATGGCCGCCAGCTCCTCGCGGGTGAGGACGGTGCCGGTCGGGTTGTGCGGGCTGTTCAGCAGCAGCAGCCGGGTCCGCGGGGTGACCGCCGCGCGCAGGGCATCCAGGTCCGGGCGGAAGGACGGCGCGCGCAGGGTGAGCGGGACGCGCCGGGCGCCGGCCATGGCGATGCAGGCGGCGTAGGAGTCGTAGAAGGGCTCGAAGGCGATCACCTCGTCGCCGGGTTCCAGCAGCCCCAGCATGGCGGCCGCGATGGCCTCGGTGGCGCCCGCGGTGACCAGCACCTCGGTGTCGGGGTCGAAGCCGAGCCCGTGGAAGCGCAGCTGGTGCTCGGCGACCGCCAGACGCAGTTCGGGCACGCCCGGCCCGGGCGGGTACTGGTTGCCGCGGCCGTCGCGCAGCGCGCGCACGGCGGCCTCGCGCACCTCCTCGGGGCCGTCGGTGTCCGGGAAGCCCTGACCCAGGTTGATGGCGCCGGTCCGGGCGGCGAGGGCGGACATCTCGGCGAAGATCGTGGTCCCGAACTCGGCGAGTGCGCGGTTGAGCGGGGGTCGCGAGGAGGTCATGCCCGCCATCCTCCGCCGAACCTCTGGACTTCCTCTACTTCCGTCCGGGGGATGGCACCTGCGACGGTGTTCGGAGCACCGCCCTTGAGCAGGGGAAGGAGCGTCGGCGGCTGTTGTCATCTGTCGTCGTTGGCTACCGTCGGACGGCCCAGAGACGGCCCCGCAATGGTGCCATCTTTGCAGGGCGACTCCCGCTTTGGGATCGACCGGTGATGGACGAACCCGTTACTGCACTGTCAGAGGCCGAGTACCGGCACGTCTGGGACCGCTTCTATGCGGACTTCAACTTCCAACTATTCCATGTCGGACTCAACCGCAGTCAGCGAGAAGCCCCTCGACGAAGGTCTTACGAGATCGACGTCGAGATCCGGATGCGGGCATCTGGCTCAACTTGTCGACAGCCGCGGACATCCACTCGGGGTCGCCGAGACGACTTGCCATTTTCCGTTCGACGGCCTGTCTCAGGAACTCAGCCACCAGGTTGATGTGATGGCGAGAATACTTTCGCGAGTGGTGATCAAAATCGGCGGTCCAGTCCACGTACGGATGACGCAACGTCGCACCGACCCTGGAACCACCGCCGGCCATGTATCCAACTCCTGACAGATTTGCCATGATTCGGGCCCATCGGTCGAGCCCCTTTGAGCTTGCAAATTTTCCAGGCTGAGTCTCCAAATCGAAGTTCATAAGCCGCGGCCAAGGGATGATTTGCTGCTCGATGCCGTCGGCCCAATGGGCGAGCCCTTCCGGTATCAACTTCATGTGCTCCCCCGCCGGGTCCCCGATGACCCAATGGGCTTCGGCGAGTTCCAGCGGTCTCAGTTCTCTAAGCATGATCTCCTGCAAATTGCCACACGGCGGCCGTGGCGACAAAGTGACCATTGATGACACTCTGCATCAATTAGATGCATGCGGGGTGGATGATACCTAGGCGTCCCGTCTATGGCCTCGCCCCTCCGGGAAGCTCATGGACGCGTCAGCCATCGCACTCGGATCGTGGAGCGCCAGTTTGGAAGACTGAGGCTGCGGACCATGTCGCACCTGGGCAGACGCTGAACTGCGACAACGGCGGTTCGGCACTGCTGTTACCCGCGGCTCCCCGTTCGACACCGCCTCACGTGGCACGGCTGTGGCACGCCAGATCCCTCGATGCAAACTATGGGCGCGACCGTCCGCTGATTTCGCCATGCGTCAGCAGTCGTACAGACGGTGCGGATCGTGGAGGGCAACGGACGTCGCGATAGTGAGGAGAACCAGCCACCCCTGAGCCTTAAGTGCCGCAGACAACTGTTGCCTTACTGGTGGTTTCGCTGTCGACATCCGATAGGCAAGCATAAGGGAGATCACGCCGACGATGCCCAGGGCCATGCAGGAGATCGGCACGACAGGGTCGAAGCTTGCCTGTGAGGTTTCTGGTACTTCGCCGGGGACGATACAGCCGGAAGAGAACGCCACCAGGAACCAGGCCGGAAGGACCAGAGCGGCGGCAATGCCGGCCACCTCCTTCAGTACGAACCTTTGGACGCTCTTCCAAGTTGACACTGCTTCTTGCACGGTCTCCGGCACTGCCCACTCCCCCTTGTCTTGTGCGTGCTGAAACCGATCAGGTCCGGCACGGATGAGTTTGCCACGCTCTCCCTCGTGCGGATCAAGGTGGGCGTGGCGGCTTTGGGCTGGAGCTGCCACGGGGCGAGAGATCGGGGCCCTTAAGCTTGCGGCGACTCGGGCGGTCTGTGGACCTGCCCGCAATGGCCCGATGCGGGCCCCGATCTTCGAGGCTCGCCCCATGGTGGCTGCGTAAAGCCGCGGAGCCGACGGCCCCAGCCACGGCGGGTTTCCCCGTCAGCACCCCCTTCGCCGTCTGGCGGGCGGCCGGCGGCCGTGCCGGAGCGGGGCGAGGACAGGAGCGGCGGCCCGAGGCGCCGAGCCGCGCGCCGCCGCGCTCTGCGCGGCGGGAGCGCCTTGATGAGGTAGAGAAACCTGTAACCGGCCTGGTCAGGCCGCTAAGCGGGGCCAGCAGAGGTATTCAGGCCCCGGTGTAGCCAGTCTGCCGTCAATGTCCAGCGGGTCTGGGGAGCGTGCATCCATCCGGGAGTGGGGTAGTTGCCGCTGGCCATGGAATGGAGGAGCCTGACCATGCCGAAGTCGAACCGATAGGTGGTAGCTGGTCCGCGTGCCCACATGATGACCGGCCATGCATCCGGGTCATCCCCCTCGGTCAGCCAAAAAAACAGATCGCCTTGTTCGTTGTCACCCCACGTAAGCAAACCTCCGGGCTCCGGATACATGCTGTAAGCAGCACCGCCCCAGTGTTCCTCGTCCCACCCTTCCATGTCTGAGGCGAACTCAGAAACGTGCCAGTCGACGAAACCCTTGAAACCAGCTGTCTCACCCGGCCCAAAGGGAACAGAGGATGGCGCATGCACGTAGGAACTCAGCGAATGCGGGGTGCCGACGTAGCCGCCGCCATACCTGTCTACGAACGCCCGGTAGTCCGAAGGAAAGCTGAAGCCCACCTCTGACTGCGAACGCTCCCACGGCGGCCCGGCAACCTGCACCGGGGGTGGAGGCAGCAGCAAGGCCAGCCGTTCCAAGTAGTTGATCATTTGCTTCTCCGTTACGGGTATCACCAGCCGTGGCGCGGAGTTCCTAGCGTTAGGCGATCGCCATGCGGTCGGCCAATCCTGCCAAGGGTTCGGGGACTCGGTGGCCGGAGAACTGGATGAGGTCGCGGACTGCTTCGCGGGCCAGGTGGTGGGAGTGGACTTGTTCGGGGCCAGGGTTTCGGCTTCGAGGAGTGCGGCTGTGGCCTCGCCGACGTGTCGCCGCTGCGCGTGCGCTCGCGCCACATCAACCAGGAAACGTGCCTGGCGCTCCGGGGACAGTCCTGAGGGGTCGACTCGTTCGGCTACGTCCAGAGCCATTCCGGCGTCGCCGAGGTCGACCGCGGTGCTGACGGCGTGGATCTCGACGTTGGTGGGGCCGAACTCGGTGTCGAAGTCGTTGCGGTCGGTCCCGTTCGTGGCGGCGATGCGCCGGGCCTCTGCGATGTGGGCGTGGGTGGCGGAGCGGGCTCCCTCGCGGGCGTTGATCACGGCCATGACCAAGTGCATGGCGCCCAGGAGCGACCTTCCTCCGGGGGGCTGGCGTCTGCCTGGCAGCGAGGCGTCAGGACGGTGATCGCCGACATGGCGGCTTGCTGGGTCTGGCCGGTGCGCTGCTGCCTTATGAAGGCGTGGGCCAGGCGGAAGAGGCCTGCGACGACCTCCAGCGGTTGGCCGGCGCGTTCGCAGCGCGGCCTCCCCGATCCCAACGACACCTTGGAGGGCTCCACGCTCGTGCTCGCCCACTGGACCTATGCCGGACACGGCCACACGCCGGGAGAGTCCTGGCTCGCCGCCAGCATCGCCCGCGACATCCGCACCAACCGCGACACCGCCCGCGAAGCCCTCGCCGACCTGCCCACCGACGACACGGGGGAGTGGGCGTGAGGCGCCCCCTGCCTGAGCGCTACCTGACCCGACCACGCGGACAGAGCTGGGCCGTCGTCTCCGCCTCCACGCGTACCCGGTGATCGGCCCTCGCTCGGTCGGGACGTTTCGGCCGGAGCACATCCGACACCCGCTGTCCGTGTTGGAGGCGAAGCCCGGGATCAGTTCCTCGTACGCACGTTCGATCTACGCCGATGTGCGGGCGGTGTTGTCGGCGGCCGTTGACGACACGCTGCTGATCCGGAACCCATGCGGTGCGAAATCGGTGCGGGCACCCAGGGCTGATGCTTCCCGGGTGGTGCCGTGGACCCCTGATCAGGTGCGAGGCGTCAGGACTGCTCTTGAGGAGCGCTACCGCGCCGTAGTCGATGTCGCGGCTGGGTGAGGACTACGCCAGGGAGAAGTGTTCGGGCTCGCTGAGGGCGCGCTGGACTTCGAGGGCCGGACCCTGCACGTGGTGCGGCAGATCAAGCACGTGGAGGGCAAGCCTGTGTTTGCCCTGCCGAAGTGCGAGAAGGAGCGCGATGTACCGCTGCCCGACTCCGTGGCGTACGCCCTGAAGGCGCACATGGACCTCTGCAAGCCGGTTGAGGTGACCTTGCCGTGGGGCTCTCCGGAGGGCCCGAAGGTGACCGCCCGCCTGCTGTTCACCAACCCCGGCAAGGGCATCGTGTGGCGGAGCGACTTCAACGCCCACGACTGGAAGCCGGCTCTCGCCTCGATTGGCCTGATCCCGAAGGCCGAGGAAGGGAAGCGCTACGTCTCCGCCCGTGAACACGGCATGCACGCCCTCCGGCACTTCTACGCCTCGGTACTCCTCGACTCCGGGGAGAGCGTGAAGGCCGTGAGCGAGTACATGGGACACGCTGACCCGGCGATGATCCTTCGCGTGTACGCGCACCTGATGCCCAACAGCCGCGAGCGATCCCGGCGAGCCGTTGATCGTGTCCTTGGGCCGCCTGACGTTGAAGATCACGGCCCCTAGGCGGCCCAGCCGTCCACCCTTGGCCCCTGGTTCTGCTTCCGATGCAGCCCAGGGGCCTCGCGCACCCGGAAACCTCTGGACTTCCTCAACTCTGCTTTCGGTCGCGGACGGCGGGGGCATCACCGTCGCACAACGGAAAGTACGGAAAACGGGGGTGGGAACGATGGGGGTCTTCATCATTCTGCTGGTCTTCGCCGCGATAGTGACGCTCGTCCTGGTGGCGCGGAACAGCGGTCGCGGACACCGCCGGCGGCGCTCGCACGGTTCCGTCGCCACCGACGGCGGCGGCGGGATGAGCTGGTGGGCGGGGGACTCGGGCTCCTCCGACGGGGGAGGCGGTGGCCACCACGGGGGAGGCCACCACTCCTGCGGCGGGGGCGGGAGCTCCGACAGCGGGGGCGGCAGCTCGTGCGGCGGGGGCGGTGGCTGCGGCGGCGGAAGCTGACGATACGAAATTGCGTATTGCCCGTGCCGAATCGCATATGCGCCCGGTGGGTTGTTCACCCGTCGGGCGCATTTGTAGTGAACACCTGAACCCGTCCGGGCCCTTGGGGATGTAAAGCGGGTGGAGATGGGTAAAAACGCTGAAGGCGACGCGCCATTCATGATTGCGTATTCACCGACCCCTCGTGGGCACGAGCAGACGGACGTCCTCCCCCACAGGCGCGGGTCGGCGCGTCCTCTCCCCCATGCCCGTGACCTCCCCTCGCTTGCTCGCGATGTGCCTGCGGAGCCGACTTCATGCTCACCACGCTTCAGACCGCCTACACCGACACCCGCGCCGGCGACCTGGCCTGGTGTCTGGGGATGGACGAACTGCCGGCGCTCGCCGTGCTCGACCGCGAGCTGCCGGGCAACGCCGCCGGCGGCGTCGTGCCCGCGGCGCCCCGCGTGCGGGTGCAGCTGCGGCTGCTCGGTGCCTCCCACCAGGTCGTTCTGGACTCGCCGCGCGGCCGCTGCTCGGAGACCGTCGCGTGCATGCCGGGCAGCAGCGCGCCGCTGCCGTTCGGGGTGGCGCGGCGGATCGCCGGCTGGGACTACGAGTTCGCGGCGCGGATCGAGACGCTCTCCCGGGGCTGCTTCGCCGGGCGGGCGCAGGAGCTGCTCGCCCTGGTGGCCGATCACCCCAACGGGCTGGCGGGGACCTTCCCGGGTGATCCGCTCGCCTTCACCGCGATGCTGGTGCAGTACCGCGGCGGCAGCGTCCTGTGGCGCACCTGGCACGCGTACCCGCAGGAAGGGCGGCTGGTGGCGACGCGTTCGACGCTCAGCACGCAACCGTGAGCCCGGTGGTACGGGCGTGGCCGGAACGGCGTCAACGCGCCGCCAAGTGCCACGAATTGCACCCCTGCGGGTGACGTGGACCGCCATATACCTGACATAGCGTGCAGGCATGATCGACCAGTCCACCTCCCGTACGGCCCGGGCCGCCCCGCGCGTCCGCAGGGCCCGGCTGCCCGTCCCGGTGGCCGCGGCCAGGGCACTGGTCCTGGCCGCGGTCTTCGTCTGCGCCGCCTGCGGCCTGGTGTACGAGCTCGAACTGGTCGCCCTCGCCTCGTACCTGGTCGGCGACTCCGTGACCCAGGCGTCGATCGTGCTGTCCGTGATGGTCTTCGCCATGGGCGTCGGCTCGCTGCTGGCCAAGCGGCTCAGCTGCGCGCCGGCCATCGGTTTCGCCGCCGTCGAGATCGCGCTGGCGCTGGTCGGCGGCCTCTCGGTGATGGCGCTGTACGCCAGCTTCGCCTGGTGGGGCCAGTCCCGGCCCGCGATGGCGGTCTTCGCCTTCGCCATCGGCGTGCTCATCGGCGCCGAGATCCCGCTGCTGATGACGCTGATCCAGCGGATCCGGCGGCAGGACGCGGGCGGCGCCGTCGCCGACCTCTTCGCCGCGGACTACGTGGGCGCGCTGGTCGGCGGCCTCGCCTTCCCCTTCCTCCTGCTCCCCTGCTACGGCCAGCTGACCGGCGCGCTGGTCACCGGCGCCGTCAACGCCGTGGCGGGCGGGGCCATCGTGCTCTGGCTCTTCCGCAGTGACGTCACGCCCCGCGCCCGCGCCCGGCTGCTCGCGGCCAACGTCGTGGTCCTCGCGGTGCTCGCGGGCGCGGCCTGGGCCGCCGGGCCCTTCGAGCGGGCCGCCCGGCAGGCGGTGTACGGCGGTGACGTACGGCTGGCCGAGCAGACCGCCGTCCAGGAGGTCGTGCTCACCTCGGCGCCGCTGCAGCTCTTCCTCGACGGGCGGCTGCGGGTGCGCGGCCGGGACGAGTACCGCTACCACGAGGCGCTGGTGCACCCCGCCATGGCGGGCCCGCACGGCCGGGTGCTGATCCTCGGCGGCGGCGACGGGCTCGCGCTCCGCGAGGTGCTGCGCCACCGCGGGGTCGGCTCGGTGACCCTCGTCGACCCCGACGCCGAACTGGTCGCCCTGGCGCGGGACGACCCCGCGCTGGCCCGGCTCAACCGGCACGCCTACCGCGACCCCCGGGTCCGGGTGACCGCCGCGGACGTCTTCGACTGGCTGCGGCAGGAGCACTCCCCGCGGCCGCCCGGCGGGTACGACGTCGTGCTCGCCGACCTCCCCGACCCGGCGGTCTCGCGCAGCGCGAAGCTGTACTCGCAGGAGTTCTACGGGCTGGTCCGGCGGGTGCTCGCCCCGGGCGGCCGGCTCGCGGTGCACGCGGGCGCACCCTGCGCCGCCCGGCGCGGCTTCTGGACGGTCGACGCGACGGTACGGGCGGCCGGGCTGCGCACCGCCGACTACTGGATCGGCACGGGCGACGGGGACGAGGACTGGGGCTTCGTGCTGGCCGCCCGTGACCGCGTTCCGGCG
>NZ_JBVKBW010000002.1:154696-215607 GCF_055635295.1 Streptomyces sp. NPDC111520
CTGCGGCTCGCCCCGGACGCGCCGCCGTTGCGGTCGCTGTCCCCCGGCGAGCTCGCGTCGGCGGCCCGGCGTGCCGCGCGGGCGCCGCTGCGGGACCTGCCCCCGTCGACGCTGATGCATCCGCGTCCGGGGTGAGGGCGAGCGGGCGGTGAGTCGACACAGGCGACGGGGAGGAGGGTTGGGGTTTTGTGCCGGCCGCCCGTGACCGCGTTCCGGCGCTGCGGCTCGCCCCGGACGCGCCGCCGTTGCGGTCGCTGTCCCCCGGCGAGCTCGCGTCGGCGGCCCGGCGTGCCGCGCGGGCGCCGCTGCGGGATCTGCCCCCGTCGACGCTGATGCATCCGCGTCCGGGGTGAGGGCGAACCGGCGGCGAATCAGCACCGAAGGGCCGCCCGGCGGATTAGGCTCGCGGCATGGAGCCGCATGAGGTGTTCGTTCCGTTTCCGGCCGAAACCATTCGCCGGTCCCTCGCCGACCTGGAGCGCGTGGCCCGCTGCGTGCCCGGCCTCCAGCGCGACGCCGGCGCCGAGGAGGGCCTCGCCGGCCGGCTGAGGCTGCGGATCGGCGGCTCGACCATCACCTACCGCGGCACGCTGCGGCTGGTCCCGCGCGGCGGCGGGCTGACCATCGAGGGCGAGGCCGTCGAGGCGCGCGGCGCGGGCACGGTCAAGGTGGCGCTGGAGCTCGGCGTGGACACCGTGTCGGGCGGCGCGCTGCTGACCTTCACCGGCGCCGTGCAGGCCGACGGCCGGCTCGCCGACCACGAGGAGACGGCGGTCACCGCCGCGGGCCACCGCCTGCTGGACCGCTTCGTCGCCGCGCTCACCTCCGACCTGGAGGAGGAGGCCCCGGCCGGGGCGCCCGGGCCCGCCGCGGGGGAGACCGCCGCCGACGACCTCACCGACGACCTGCCCGCGCAGCTCGACGAGTTCGCCGGGCACGACGCCCAGGAACTGCAGGAGCTGCAGGAACTCCCCGAGCCGCAGGACGCCGACGACGAGGCCGCCGGCGAGCCGCTGCCCGGCGGGGAGGCGGTGGCCGGGGTCCCCGAGGACCCGGCCGGCATCGACCTGCCCGCCGAGGCCGCGCACGCCCGCCGCACCCTGATCGGCCGCAGCGCCGAGGAGGTCGACCACGCGCCGCCGCGCGGCCGCTACGCCCCGGTGCCCGCGCCGCAGAGCGGTGTCGCGACCGCCTCGCTGCGCCGCTATGCGCCGGCCGCGGCGGCGCTGCTGCTGTCGGCCGTGGTCGCGGGGCGGGTGCTGCGGCGGCGCAGGCGTTCGTTCCCGTAGGGTCTGTGCCGTGGCCACGGATGAGAACCCTGACGGGCGAGACGACGAGCACGCTGTCCAACTCGAAGCCGGACCGGCGCGGCTGACGATCCTTCCGGATCTCGGCTGCCGTGTCGGCTCGCTGACCGTCGGCGGTGTCGAGCTGCTGCGGCAGGGCCCCACCTTCGGGTCCTTCCCGATGGTCCCCTGGTGCGGCCGCACCCGGGACGGGCAGTTCCGCAACGGCGGGGTGCTGCACCAGATGCCGCGCGACGCGGGCCCGCACGCCATCCACGGCACCGGCCGGCACGTCGCCTGGCGGACGGCGCCCGGCACGACCGGCGACAGCGCCTGCTTCTACTACGACCTGGCCGAGCCGTGGCCGTACCAGGGCCGGGTCAGCCAGCGCTTCGAACTGTCCGAGGACCGCCTCGAGCTCACGATGAGCGTGGAGACCACGGACGACTCCTTCCCGGCCCAGGCCGGCTGGCACCCCTGGTTCCTGCGCAACCTCGGCCGCGGCGGGCAGGACGCGCTCATCGACTTCACCCCCGGCTGGATGGAGGAGCGCGGCGACGACCACCTGCCCACCGGCCACCGGGTGGACCCCAAGCCCCGTCCCTGGGACGACTGCTTCGGCATGCCGGACGGCGTGGACGTCACCCTGACCTGGCCGGACGAGCTGCGGCTGCGCATCACCAGCCCCGCCGAGTGGGTCGTGGTCTACGACGAACAGCCCCCCGCCATCTGCGTGGAGCCGCAGTCGGGCCCGCCGAACGGGCTGAACACCGCGCCGCGCCTGGTCACCCCCATCGATCCGCTGGAGGTCCGCGCGACCTGGGCCTGGGAGCCGCTGGGCTAGGCTCGTGGCCATGAGCGACGCGCGTGATGCCCTGCTGCAGCAGATCAAGGACAAGGCCGTGGTGCACGGCAAGGTGACCCTCTCCTCGGGTCTCGAGGCCGACTACTACATCGACCTGCGCCGGATCACGCTGGACGCCGAGGCCGCTCCGCTGGTGGGCCAGGTGATGCTCGACGCCACGGCCGACCTGGACTTCGACGCCGTCGGCGGGCTCACCCTGGGGGCCGACCCGGTCGCCACCTCGATGCTGCACGCCGCCGCGGCCCGCGGCCGCCGGCTGGACGCCTTCGTGGTGCGCAAGGCGCAGAAGGCGCACGGCATGCAGCGGCGCATCGAGGGGCCGGACATCAAGGGCCGGCGGGTGCTGGTCGTCGAGGACACCTCGACCACGGGCGGTTCGCCGCTGACCGCGGTGGAGGCCGCCCGCGAGGCCGGCGCCGAGGTCGTGGCCGTCGCCGTGATCGTCGAGCGGGGTGCCGCTCCGGCCATCGCGGAGGCCGGGCTCCCGTACGTGCGCGCGTTCGGTCTGGACGATCTCGGTCTGGGCTGATTGGCCGTCTGACCTGCGCTTTCCCTCAGGGGTGGAAGGTTTCACGTGAAACCCTCCACCCCTGAGGTATGTCCGTGGTGCGCAGTGTGTGGAGCTCTCGCGCGAGTCTGCCAAGATGGGGGCGACGATGACGTCGATCCCAGGTCAGGGTCACTCACCGAACAACCCGCACATCACAAGGAGCGGACACATGCCCATCGCAACCCCCGAGATCTACAACGAGATGCTCGACCGGGCGAAGGCCGGCAAGTTCGCCTACCCGGCCATCAACGTGACCTCGACCCAGACCCTGCACGCCGCGCTGCGCGGCTTCGCGGAGGCGGAGAGCGACGGCATCGTCCAGATCTCGACGGGCGGCGCCGAGTTCCTCGGTGGCCAGTACAAGAAGGACATGGTCACCGGTTCGGTGGCGCTGGCCGAGTTCGCGCACGTCGTCGCCGAGAAGTACCCCGTCAACATCGCGCTGCACACCGACCACTGCCCGAAGGACAAGCTGGACGGCTACGTGCGCCCGCTGCTGGCGATCTCCCAGGAGCGTGTGGCGGCCGGCCGCAACCCGCTGTTCCAGTCGCACATGTGGGACGGCTCGGCCGAGACCCTCGACCACAACCTCGCCATCGCGCAGGAGCTGCTGGCCGAGGCCGCCAAGGCGAAGATCATCCTCGAGGTGGAGATCACCCCCACCGGCGGCGAGGAGGACGGCGTCACCCACGAGATCAACGACAAGCTCTACACCACGGTCGAGGACGCGATCCGCACCGCCGAGGCGCTGGGCCTGGGCGAGAAGGGCCGCTACCTGCTCGCTGCCTCCTTCGGCAACGTCCACGGCGTCTACAAGCCGGGCAACGTCGTGCTCCGCCCCGAGCTGCTGAAGGAGCTCGCGGAGGGCGTCGCCGCCAAGTTCGGCAAGCAGGACCCGTTCAACTTCGTCTTCCACGGCGGCTCCGGCTCCACCAAGGAGGAGATCGCCACCGCGCTGGAGAACGGCGTGGTCAAGATGAACATCGACACCGACACGCAGTACGCCTTCACCCGTCCCGTCGCGGACCACATCCTCCGCAACTACGACGGCGTGCTGAAGATCGACGGCGAGGTCGGCGACAAGAAGACCTACGACCCGCGCAGCTGGGGCAAGCTGGCCGAGGGCGGCATGGCCGCCCGTGTCCTCGAGGCCTGCCAGGACCTGCGCTCCGCGGGCACCAAGCTCAAGTAACCGCCCCGCACGGCGGTACGCACCGGGCCCGGCCCTTCCACGTGAAGGGCCGGGCCCCGGCCATACTGGAACCCATGGCCATTCACGAGAACCTGCTCGGGGGACCGCCCCCGACGAACCTGCCCGACGACCCCGAGCCGCGCGAGCTGCTCGCCTCGGGAGCGGCCCCCTCCGAGGTCGCCGCCAAGTACCCGGCGTCCTCCCTGGCCTGGGCGCAGCTCGCCGACGACGCCTACGAGGCCGGCCGGGTCGTGGAGTCCTACGCCTACGCCCGCACCGGCTACCACCGCGGCCTGGACGCGCTGCGCCGCAACGGCTGGAAGGGCCACGGCCCGGTGCCCTGGGAGCACGAGCCCAACCGCGGCTTCCTGCGGGCCCTGCACGCCCTGGCGCGGGCCGCCCAGTCGATCGGCGAGCAGGAGGAGTACGAGCGCTGCAGCACCTTCCTGCGGGACTCCTCGCAGACCGCCGCCGACACGCTCGGCTGAGCCACCTCCCCCCCGCCGTGGACCACGGCACCCACCCCCGACCTGTCCGGCGCGCGCGCCGGGCAGGTCTTGCCGTACCGGGTCCTGACCACGCATGATTCCGGTTGGGCCCGGCGCCGGTAGAGCGCGGGTCCGAGGGGACCGGGGTCCCGCCGCGACGGCGTGCGGGACAGACCGCTACCTGGTAGCCCACATCCACGGAGACACCGATGTCCCACCGCCCCGACGTTTCCCAGGACGCCCCCGAGGCACCCAACCTGGACTTCGAAGGGACCACCCCGTACGAGGACTACGTCCAGGCCGACGTCCTCACCCATCTGCAGCACCCCCGCTCCGACGACCCCGGCGAGATGGTCTTCCTGGTGACCACCCAGGTCATGGAGCTGTGGTTCACCGTCATCGTGCACGAGTGGGAGACCGCCTCCCGCGCGCTCGCGGCCGACGACGTTCCCACGGCGCTGGCCGCGCTCAAGCGCAGCACCTACGAGCTGCAGTCGCTCAACGCCTCCTGGGAGCCGATCGCGCACCTGACGCCGGCGCAGTTCAACGCCTACCGGGCCGCCCTCGGCGAGGGGTCCGGTTTCCAGTCGGCGATGTACCGGCGCATGGAGTTCCTGCTCGGCGAGAAGTCCGCGTCGATGCTGGTCCCGCACCGCGGCGCGCCGCGCGTGCACGACGAACTGCAGAAGGCGCTGCACGAGCCCAGCCTCTACGACGAGGTGGTGCGGCTGCTGGCCCGCCGCGGCCACGACGTCCCGCAGCGTGACGACCTCTCGCTGCGTTACGAGGCCGACCCGGCCGTCGAGCGGGCCTGGCAGGCCGTGTACTCCGGAGAGCAGGAGAGCGAACTCGTCCGGCTGGGCGAGGCGCTGACCGAGGTCGCCGAGCTGGTGTGGCGCTGGCGCAACGACCACCTGGTGGCGACCCGCCGCGCGATGGGCGCCAAGACCGGCACCGGAGGCTCCGCGGGGGTCTCCTGGCTGGAGAAGCGCGCGAGCAAGAACGTGTTCCCCGAGCTCTGGACGGCCCGCAGCCATGTCTGACCCGACGAAGCCCACCGAGTCCCCCGCGGCGAAGGCCGCCCGTCTCGACACCGCCGACGAGCTGGCGAAGCTCCGCGACCGCTTCGTCCTGGACGACGCCACCGTCTACCTGGACGGCAACTCCCTGGGCGCGCTGCCCGCGGGTGTGCAGGACCGCATGGCCGACGTCGTCGGGCGCGAGTGGGGGCAGTTGCGCATCCGCTCCTGGACCGAGAGCGGCTGGTGGACGGCGCCGGAGCGGATCGGCGACCGCATCGGCGCGCTGACGGGCGCCGCCCCCGGCCAGGTCGTGGTCGGCGACTCCACCAGCGTCAACGTCTTCAAGGCCGTCGTCGGCGCCGTCCGGATGGCCCGGGAGACCGACCCGGCCCGTGACGAGGTGCTGGTCGACGCCGCCACCTTCCCCACGGACGGGTACATCGCGGAGTCCGCGGCCCGGATGACCGGCTGCGCGATCCGCGCGGTCGACGCCGCGGACGTCGCCGCGGCGGCGGGCCCGCGCACCGCTGTCGCGCTGGTCAACCACGTGGACTACCGCACCGGCCGGCTGCACGACCTGCAGGCCACCACGGCCGCCGTGCACGCGGCGGGCGCGCTGGTGGTCTGGGACCTCTGCCACACGGCCGGGGCCCTGCCGGTCGGCCTGGACGAGCACGGCGTCGACCTGGCCGTCGGCTGCACGTACAAGTACCTCAACGGCGGCCCCGGCGCGCCCGCGTACCTGTACGTCCGCCGCGACCTGCAGCCGCGCTTCGACTCCCCGCTGCCCGGGTGGAACTCCCACCGCGACCCGTTCGCGATGGAGGCCGCCTACCGGCCGGCCGACGGCAGCGTCCGCGGCCGGGTCGGCACCCCGGAGATCCTGTCGCTGCTGGCGCTGGACACGGCCCTCGACGTCTGGGACGGCGTGTCCCTGGACGCCGTGCGGGCCAAGAGCCTGGCCCTCACCGACTTCTTCCTGGAGTGCGTCGCGGCGTACGTGCCGGACGGCGTCGTACGGTCGGTCACCCCGGCCGCGCACGCCGAGCGCGGCAGCCAGGTCGCGCTGCGCTGCCCCGACGCGGGCGCGGTGATGGGGGAGCTGATCGCCAGGGGCGTCGTCGGCGACTTCCGCGAGCCGGATATCCTCCGCTTCGGATTCACCCCGCTGTACACGCGCTTCGCTGACGCGGAGCGGGCGGCGCGGGTGCTGGCCCAGGTCCTGGAAGGAACGCGGTAACGCATGTCCGACCCCACCTCGTCGAGCGACACCATTCCGGCAGGCGCCGAAGGCCGCGCCGACGCGGTGGGGCACCGGTCCGCTCCGCGTGACCCCGCGGAGCGGGCCGCGGCCGAGGAGGCGTCCGCGTTCTCCCACGCCGCCGTCCCGCCGGACGCCACCGCCGCCTACGGCGAGCACCCGGACCAGGTCGTCGACCTCTACCGTCCCCGGCCCGGGGCGGGCGTCACCCGGCCGGGGCCGCTGGTCGTGCTGCTGCACGGCGGCGCCTGGCGGGCGGCGTACGACAGGACGCACGTCTCGCCGCTGGCCGGCCTGCTCGCCCGGCACGGCTTCGCGGTCGCCTCGGTCGAGTACCGCCGGGGCAACGGCGGTACGGCCGCGGGCCGCTGGCCGGACACCTTCGACGACGTGGCGGCCGCCGTCGACGCCGTTCCGGCGCTGGCCGAGGCAGCCCTGGGCGCGGACACCGTGGACGTCCGGCGGATCGTGCTCACCGGTCACTCGGCCGGCGGGCACCTCGCGCTGTGGGCGGCCGCCCGGCACGTGCTGCCCGCCGGGTCGCGCTGGTACCGCCCGGGCGCGCCCGCGCTGCGCGGGGTGGTGGCGCTCGCGCCGATCGCCGACCTCGCGGCCGCCGTCGAGCGGGACGTGTGCTCCGGGGCGGTCGCCGAACTGCTCGGCGGGGCCGACCTGCTCGCCGGGCGCCGGGCGGAGACCGACCCGTCCGCGCTGCTGCCGACCGGCATCCCCGTGACCGTCGTGCACGGCGACCGTGACGAGGTCGTCCCGCCGCAGGTCGCGGAGGCCTTCGCGGCCGCCTCGGCGAAGGCGGGGGAGGAGGTCCAGCTCACGCTGCTGGAAGGCGTGGGCCACTTCCCGGTGATCGACCCCGCGGCGGCCGCGGCGGCCGTGGTCGCCGAGGAGATCGGCCAGCTCGCCTGGTGAGGCGTCCGCCCGTTGAGGCGTCCGTCCGGTGGGGTCCTCCTTGAGGATGACGCCGGTACATCGTCTTCGCAGGTGACGACGGCGACGTGCGCAGTCCCTACCGTGAGAGCGTGACCGAGACAAGCCAGACCTCGCTGCGGACCGAGCTCCGCATGGCCCGCGGCGCCCTCAGCGGACTGCGGCACGACCTGATCACCGATGCCTTCGCCTTCCGGCCGATGGCGTCGCTGCGCGACGGGCACCCGCTGCTCGCCGTGGTGCCGCGCCGGCTCCGGGGGTACGGGCGCTGGATGCCGCACGCGGCGCTGACCTGCTTCACGGTCTTCCTGATGTTCGTCTCGACGGAGAGCGAGGGCGGCCCGGTCGGCTTCGTGCTGGCCCTGCTGGTCGGGGTGCCGCTGCTCACCACGATGTTCCGGCCGATCGGCGCGTGGTGGCTGTCCGTCGGGGCCGCCGTGCTCACCGGGATGTTCAGCGCCGGCTGGTCCTCCACCTACCCGTGGACGGACGCCGGCTTCGTCTCGCACCTGACGGTGCTGGGCGTGGTGGCGGCGCGCACAAGGGCGCGGGTGGCCGCCGAGATGTGGCTGCTGACGGCCGCGCTGGCGCTGGCCTTCCAGCCGCTGTCGAACGGGTACGGCTCGGACCCGTTCATCGTGGTCTTCCTCTCCGCCGTCCTGCTGTCCGTCGTGTCGGCGGTGCGCGGGCTGCGCCAGTCCCGGCAGGAGGTCGCCGCCCAGGTCGCCGTGACCGAGGTGGAACGGACCCGGCGCACGCTGCTGGAGGAGCGCACGACCATCGCCCGCGAGCTGCACGACGTCGTCGCCCACCACATGTCCGTGATCGCGATCCAGGCGGAGGCCGCGCCGTACCGTGTGGAGAACCCGCCCGAGGAGCTGACCAAGAGCTTCGCGATCATCCGCGAGAACGCCGTCATCGCCCTGACCGAACTGCGCCGCGTCCTCGGGGTCGTACGCGCCGAGGACTACCAGGCCCCCGACGCGCCGCAGCCCACCCTCGCCGACCTCGACCGGCTCGTCGCCAACGTGCGCGAGGCGGGACTGGAGGTGGAGCGGACGGTGACCGGCGCGGTGCGCGAGCTCCCGCAGGGGGTCGAGCTGTCGGCGTACCGGATCATCCAGGAGGCGCTGAGCAACACGCTGCGGCACTCGCCGGGCGCCGCCGCCCGGGTCGAGGTCAGCTACGTCCTCGGAGGGCTCGGGCTGCGCGTCGTCAACGGCCCGCCGCGCGGCCTCGTGAAGCCCTCGCCGGGCGCCGGGCACGGGATAGCCGGCATGCGGGAGCGGGTGGCGATGCTCAGTGGCGAGATGACCGACGGGCCGACCGGCGACGGCGGCTACGAGGTCACCGTGTTCATCCCGGTCCCCGGGGAGCGGGCATGAGCGGGAACGCGGGAAGCGCGGGAAGCGCGGGAAGCGCGGGAAGCGCGGGAAGCGCGCGGACCCCGGGGAGCACCATCAGGGTGCTGATCGCGGACGACCAGATGATGGTCCGCGAGGGCTTCTCGGTGCTGCTGGGCGCCCAGCCCGACATCGAGGTCGTCGGCGAGGCCGTCGACGGGCGGCAGGCGATCGAGCAGGTCGCGGCGCTGCGGCCGGACGTCGTGCTGATGGACATCCGCATGCCCGAGCTCAACGGCCTGGAGGCCACCCGCGAGATCGTCGCGGCGGACGCGGACGCCAAGGTGCTCGTGCTGACCACCTTCGACCTGGACGAGTACGTCTACCAGGCACTGCGCGCGGGCGCGTCCGGCTTCCTGCTCAAGGACGCCTCGGCCCGCCAGCTCGCGGACGGCGTACGCATCGTGGCGGCCGGCGACGCGCTGCTCGCCCCGGCGATCACCAAGCGCCTGATCACCGAGTTCAACCGGCTGGGCACGCCCCGGCCGCCCGCCCAGGACCGGGTCGGCGAGCTCACCGAGCGCGAGACGGAGGTGCTGGTGCTGGTCGCGCAGGGGCTGTCCAACGCCGAGATCGCCGACCACCTGGTGGTCGCCGAGTCCACGGTCAAGACCCATGTGAGCCGGGTCCTGGTGAAGCTGGGGCTGCGCGACCGGACCCAGGCGGCGGTCTTCGCGTACGAGGCGCGGCTGGTCACCCCGGGCGGCTGAACGGGCGGGAGGTAGTCTCCGCACATGAGCAGCACTGCCACCGCCTTCGATCCCTGGTCGCCGCAGTTCGTCGCCGACCCCTACCCGGCCTACGCCCGGCTGCGGGCCGAGGGGCGCGCGCACTGGTTCGAACCGAGCGGGCAGTGGCTCATCCCGCACTTCGAGGACGTCAGCGCGCTGCTGCGGGACCGGCGGCTCGGGCGTACGTACCTGCACCGCTTCACCCACGAGGAGTTCGGCCGCACCGCGCCGCCGCCGGAGCACGAGCCCTTCACCACGCTCAACGGCAACGGCCTGCTCGACCTGGAGGCGCCCGACCACACCCGCATCCGGCGGCTGGTCTCCAAGGCGTTCACCCCGCGCACGGTCGAGCGGCTCACGCCGACCGTGCAGCGGCTGGCCGGGGAGCTGGTGGAGCGGCTGGTCGCGGAGGGCGGCGGCGACCTCATCGCCACGGTCGCGGAGCCGCTCCCGGTGGCCGTGATCGCCGAGATGCTGGGGATACCGGCCGCGGACCGGCACCTGCTGCGGCCCTGGTCGGCCGACATCGTCGGGATGTTCGAGCTCAACCCCTCCGAGGACGCCGCGCGCAGGGCGGTCCGCGCCAGCGAGGAGTTCTCCGCCTACCTGCGTGAGCTGATCGCCGAACGCCGCAAGGCGCCCGGCGAGGACCTGATCAGCGCGCTGATCGCGGCGCACGACGAGGGCGACCGGCTCAGCGAGCAGGAGATGGTCTCCACCTGCGTCCTGCTGCTGAACGCGGGCCACGAGGCGACCGTCAACACGACCGGCAACGGCTGGTGGACGCTCTTCCGGCATCCCGGGCAACTGGCGGAACTGCGCCGGGCACCGGAGGAACTGCTGCCCACGGCGATCGAGGAACTGCTGCGCTTCGACACCCCGCTGCAGATGTTCGAGCGCTGGGTGCTGGACGACATCGACGTCGGCGGCACGGTGATCCCGCGCGGCAGCGAGGTGGCGCTGCTCTTCGGCTCCGCCAACCGCGACCCGGAGCGCTTCGCCGACCCCGACCGGCTGGACCTCTCCCGCGCGGACAACCCGCACATCACCTTCGGCGCCGGCATCCACTACTGCCTCGGCGCCCCGCTGGCCCGCATCGAACTGGCCGCGTCCTTCACGGCGCTGCTGCGCCGCGCCCCGCGGCTGGAACTCGCGGCGGAACCCGCCTGGAACGAGGGCTACGTCATCCGGGGTCTGCGCGAACTGCGCGTCACCTGCTAGCACCCGGCCCGGTGCGGCTGCGGGACCCGGCCCGAGGGCCGGGTCCCGCCGTTCGCGCCGTTCCCGCCGCTCAGGCCGTGATGTCCCGGCGGCGCAGCGCCGCGAGCCCCGTCGCGGCGAGCGCGAGGGCCAGCACGGTGAGCACCGCCAACGGGGTCGCGGTGACGTCCGCCGAGGGCACCTTCGGCAGGTGCGTGAAGACGGACAGGTCCATCACCCAGGGCGAGAGCCCCAGCGCCGGCCCGTAGAGCCCGATGGCGAGCGTCAGCGACGCCACGCCCCAGCCGGCCCGTGCCGCCTTCGGCGCCGCGCCGTACAGCAGCAGCGCCGCCGCGGCCACGAACCAGACCGCGGGCAGCTGCACCAGGCCCGCGCCCGTCAGCCGCCACATCTGGCCGACGGTGTCGCCGGCCGTCGCCCCGTAGCCGAGTCCCATGGTGAGGCCGGAGACGGCCATGAGGAGCACGGAACCGGCGAAGGCGAGCAGCGCGTGGCTCGCGGCCCAGCGGACCCGGCCCACGGCCGTGGCGAGGACGGGTTCGGCGCGGCCGGAGTTCTCCTCGCCCTGGAGCCGGAGCACGGCCTGGACGGCGTAGATCGCGGCGATCATCCCCATCACCCCGGTCATGGAGGCGAGGTAGGAGTCGACCAGCCCGGAGGCACCGCCCATGTCGCGCATGACGTCCGCGAGCTGCTCGTTGTCCCGGACGAGGTCGGCCGCCCCGTTGGCGAGGCCGCCCAGCGCGGCGCCGCCCACGGCGAAGCCCGCCGTCCACCCCCACAGCGAGCCGCGCTGCAGCCGCCAGGCCAGCCCCTGCGCGGTGCCCAGACGGGGACCGGCGGTGGCCGGTCCGGGCCGGGGCGGCAGCAGGGAGGCGTCGATGTCGCGCCGGGCCACCAGGGCGTACGCGACGGCGACGAGGCCGGCCGCCCAGGCCGCGAACAGGGCGGCCACCCACCAGCGTTCGTCCGCGAAGGGACGGACGTTCTCCGCCCAGCCCAGCGGCGAGAGCCAGGTCAGCGTGCCGCTCCCGGCGTCGCCGACGGCGCGTATCAGGAAGGCGAGGCCGAGGACCGCGCCCGCGATGCCGCGCGCCGCACGGGCGCTCTCCGTCAGCTGCGCCGCGACCGCCGCGACCGCGGCGAAGGAGCAGCCCGCGCCGGCGAAGGCCGTCCCGAAGGCGACAGCGCCCCGCGCGCCCTGCCCGAGCAGCGCCAGGGTGACCAGCAGCCCCAGGAGCAGTGAGGCCCCGAAACCGGTGACCAGGGCCGCGGCCAGCGGCGCCCGTCGTCCGACCGCGCCAGCGCCGACCAGCTCCAGCCGGCCGGCCTCCTCTTCCTCCCGGGTGTGCCGGACGACCAGGAGCATCGCCATCAGTCCGGCCAGCGCCGCGCCGAAGGCCATCATGCGCCAGGCCGTCAGGCCGCCGATGCCGGTGTCGAACACCGGCCCGTACAGGGCGCGCAGCGAGCCGTTGCCCGCCGTGCTCGCCGCGACCCCGGCGCGTTCCGCCGGGGTGTCGTAGAGGCCGCCGAAGGCCGAGGCCGTGGACGCGACCAGCAGGGCGATCGGCAGTATCCACGCCGGGATCATGACGCGGTCCCTGCGCAGCGCGAGCCGGGTGAGCGTGCCCGTCCCGGTGAGGGCGTTCATCGCCGCGCCTCCGTGTCGGCTGCGAGGGCGCCGACGGCGACGGGGTCCGCGGGGCCGTCCTCGTAGTGCCGCAGGAACAGCTCCTCCAGTGTGGGCGGCGTGCTGGTGAGGCTGCGTACGCCCGTCCCGCTCAACTGCCGCAGCACCGCGTCGAGCCGGTCGGTGTCGACCTGGAGCCGGACGTGGTTGCCGCGTACGTCGAGGTCGTGCACGCCCGGCAGCCCGTCCAGGCCCTGCGGCGTGCCGGCCAGCTCAGCGGTGACCGAGGTGCGGGTGAGGTGCCGCAGCTCGCCGAGGCTCCCGGTCTCCACCGTGCGCCCGCCCCGGATGATGCTGACCCGGTCGCACAGGGCCTCGACCTCGCTGAGGATGTGACTGGACAGCAGCACCGTCCGGCCGCGGTCGCGTTCCTCGCGGACGCACTCGCGGAAGACCTCTTCCATCAGCGGGTCCAGGCCGGAGGTGGGCTCGTCGAGTATCAGCAGGTCGACGTCGGAGGCGAACGCGGCGACGAGCGCGACCTTCTGGCGGTTGCCCTTGGAGTAGGCGCGGCCCTTCTTCGTCGGGTCCAGCTCGAAGCGCTCCAGCAACTCCCGCCTGCGCGCCCCGTCCAGACCACCGCGCAGCCTCCCCAGCAGGTCGATGACCTCGCCGCCGCTGAGGTTGCGCCAGAGGGTGACGTCACCCGGGACGTAGGCCAGCCGCCGGTGCAGGGCGACGGCGTCGCGCCACGGGTCGCCGCCGAGCAGCTGGGCGGCCCCCCGGTCCGCGCGCAGCAGCCCGAGCAGGATGCGGATGGTGGTCGACTTGCCGGCCCCGTTGGGCCCGAGGAAGCCGTGCACCTCGCCCTTCTCGACGGTCAGGTCGAGACCGTCCAGTGCGTGCGTGCGGCCGAAGGACTTGTGCAGTCCGGCCACACTGATTGCCTTCGTCATGCTTCCGAACGTACAGTAGATTCACAAATTTGTGAAGTTAAAGAAGTGTATAAACTTCGGGACGGGAGGCGATGACGGTGGCGGAGGAGTCCTTGGAGCCCATGACGTTCGTCGAGCGCTTCGCGGCGGAACTGGTCGAGGCGGGCATGCAGCGCATGGCGGCACGGGTGTTCTCCGCGCTCCTCGCCTCGGAGACCGGTGTGCTGAGCGCCGCCGAGCTGTCCGAACGGCTCCAGGCGAGCCCCGCCGCCGTCTCCGGCGCCGTCCGCTACCTGGCGCAGGTCGGCATGCTCACCCGCGAGCGCGAGCCGGGCTCACGGCGTGAGCGCTACCGGGTGCACAGCGACCAGTGGTACGAGACCTTCACCCGCCGCGACCAGGTCCTCGCCCGCTGGGAGAACGCCCTGCGCTCCGGCATCGACACCCTCGGCCCCGAGACCGCGGCCGGCCGCCGGCTCGCGGAGACCGCCGCCTTCTTCGACTTCCTGCAGGACGAACTCGGCGACATGATGGACCGCTGGCGCGAGCGCAAGGCCGAACTGCGCCGGCAGGGCGCGCTCTGACCCTCCGGCGGTCCGTCTACTGGTACGCCGACCGCGGGACGGTCAGCCGCCAGGCCGCCGGGACCACCGTCCAGGTGCGGCGCCGGACCGGACCCGCCGGCGCGGTGTCCGCCGTGTAGCGGAAGTCCCGGCCCGAGACGGTGATGCTCCGGGCGTGCACCGGCCCCGTGTGCGCCACACCCTCCCTGCGGACGAGCACTTCGGCGACGCCCGGCACCGCCGTCGACACCGACACCTCCTCGACGCAGTCGTCCAGGTCGGCCAGCACCACCCCGTCCGCCTCGATCCGCAGCCGGTGGCCGCCGCGCATCCCCAGCCCCAGGTGCGGGGAGTGGCCGTTCAGGCTCAGCGTGCGGGCCAGCGAACGGGCCCGGCGCTCCACCGGCGTCCACCAGGCGGGGGTGGCCGAGCCGATGCGCAGCGCGCCCAGCACGATGCCGCCGCTGTCGTCGAGCAGCAGGTCCAGCTCGCGTTCCGCCCCGTCCAGCACCGCGCGCGCCGCGCTCACCGCCCCGCCCGGCACGCCGAGCGCCCGCGCCAGACCGGTCCGCCGTCCGACCGGCACCAGGCCGACGACGGCCTCGCCCAGCCCCCGTGCCGAGTGCAGCGTCCGTACCGTGCGCAGCAGCGCCGCGTCGTCGCCCACGACCACCGGGCGCCGCCGGCCGCGGTGCTCCAGCACCCGGACGGCCTCCTCCTCGGACTCCGGAAGGGCGATCTTCACGGAGGGGGCTCCCCCGCACAGCACGTCCTTCGCGATGCGTACCGATTCGCCGTCCATGACGCGGGCGGCGGGGTCGATGACCACGAGCAGGGGCTGCCCGGACGGTCGCTGAGCCGACACCTTGGTCCTTCCTCAGGTAACATCTCGGTGCAAGAGCCCCTTGCGCTGCCTTGCGCCAGGGGCTTCGTCTATTTCCGGGGCACCGGTCCGACGGCTCTCCCCGCCATGGGGAGCCACGTTGGACATGCCCCGCCCGGAAGGGGTGTACGCCTGTGCCCGCACTTGTGCTGCTCGGTGCTCAGTGGGGTGACGAGGGCAAGGGGAAGGCCACCGACCTGCTCGGTGGCTCCGTGGACTACGTGGTGCGCTACCAGGGCGGCAACAACGCCGGCCACACGGTCGTCGTCGGCGACCAGAAGTACGCGCTGCACCTCCTGCCTTCCGGGATCCTGTCACCGGGATGCACCCCGGTCATCGGCAACGGAGTCGTCGTCGACCCGGCGGTCCTGCTCTCCGAGCTGAGCGGGCTGAACGAGCGCGGCGTCGACACGTCCAAGCTCCTCATCAGCGGTAACGCGCACCTGATCACGCCGTACCACCAGACGATCGACAAGGTCACGGAGCGCTTCCTCGGCAAGCGCAAGATCGGCACCACCGGCCGCGGCATCGGCCCCGCCTACGCCGACAAGATCAACCGCGTGGGCATCCGGGTCCAGGACCTCTTCGACGAGTCGATCCTCCGTCAGAAGGTCGAGGCGGCCCTCCACGACAAGAACCAGGTCCTGATCAAGATCTTCAACCGCCGTGCCATCAGCACCGACCAGGTGGTCGAGGAGTACCTGGGCTACGCGGAGCAGATCAAGGACTACGTCGCCGACACGACCCTGGTCCTCAACACCGCGCTGGACGAGGGCAAGGTCGTCCTCCTCGAGGGCGGCCAGGGCACGCTGCTGGACGTGGACCACGGCACGTACCCCTTCGTGACCTCGTCCAACCCGACGGCCGGCGGCGCCTGCACGGGCTCGGGCATCGGCCCCACCAAGATCAACCGGGTGATCGGCATCCTCAAGGCCTACACCACCCGGGTCGGCGCCGGCCCGTTCCCGACCGAGCTGTTCGACGCGGACGGCGAGGCGCTGCGCCGCATCGGCGGCGAGCGGGGCGTCACCACCGGCCGCGACCGCCGCTGCGGCTGGTTCGACGCGGTGATCGCCCGCTACGCGACCCGGGTCAACGGCCTCACCGACTTCTTCCTCACCAAGCTCGACGTCCTCACCGGCTGGGAGCAGATCCCGGTCTGCGTCGCCTACGAGATCGACGGCAAGCGCTTCGAGGAACTGCCGTTCAGCCAGACGGACTTCCACCACGCCAAGCCGGTCTACGAGACCCTGCCCGGGTGGAGCGAGGACATCAGCAAGGCGAAGACCTTCTCCGACCTGCCGAAGAACGCCCAGGCGTACGTCAAGGCGCTGGAGGAGATGTCCGGCGCCCCGATCTCGGCCATCGGCGTCGGCCCCGGCCGCACCGAGACCATCGAGGTCAACTCCTTCCTCTGAGGACGACGGCGGCGCGCGCCCTACAAGATGTCGGCGCGCGCGGCCACCGTCATACAGGGTGCCAATGTCATGCGTCCGGGCCGTTGCTTAGCCTGGGCGCATGACCCCTCCCTCCGCCGACCCCGGGACCGGCGCCGCCGTCAAGGCCGCCGACCGCGCCCACGTCTTCCACTCCTGGTCCGCGCAAGGCCTGATCGACCCGCTGGCGGTCGCCGGGGCCGAGGGCGCGTACTTCTGGGACTACGACGGCAACCGCTACCTGGACTTCACCAGCGGGCTGGTCTTCACCAACATCGGTTACCAGCACCCCGAGGTCGTCGCCGCCATCCAGGAGCAGGCCGCGAAGCTCGTCACCTTCGCGCCCGCCTTCGCCGTGGAGCCGCGCTCCGAGGCCGCCCGGCTGATCGCCGAGCGCACCCCCGGCGACCTGGACAAGATCTTCTTCACCAACGGCGGCGCCGAGGCCGTGGAGAACGCCGTCCGGCTCGCGCGGCTGCACACCGGCCGTCACAAGGTGCTCTCCGCGTACCGCTCGTACCACGGCGGCACCTCGGCCGCGATCAACCTGACCGGCGACCCGCGCCGCTGGGCCTCCGACAACGGCTCGGCAGGCGTCGTCCGCTTCTGGGCGCCGTTCCTCTACCGTTCGCCGTTCCACTCGGAGACCGAGGAGCAGGAGCGCGACCGCGCGCTGCAGCACCTGGAGGACACCATCGTCTTCGAGGGCCCGCAGACCGTCGCCGCGATCGTCCTGGAGACGGTGCCCGGCACGGCGGGCATCATGGTGCCGCCGCCCGGCTACCTGGCCGGCGTCCGCGAGATCTGCGACCGGTACGGGATCGTCTTCGTCCTCGACGAGGTCATGGCCGGTTTCGGCCGCACCGGCAGCTGGTTCGCCGCGGAGCAGTTCGACGTCACCCCCGACCTGCTCACCTTCGCCAAGGGCGTCAACTCCGGCTACGTGCCGCTCGGCGGCGTCGCGATCAGCGAGGAGATCGCCGCGACCTTCGCCACCCGCCCTTACCCGGGCGGCCTGACCTACTCCGGACACCCGCTGGCCTGTGCCGCCGCCGTCGCCACGATCCGGGTGATGGAGGACGAGCGGATCGTCGAGCACGCCGCCGCGCTCGGCGAGAACGTGATCGGCCCGGGCCTGCGGGAGCTCGCCGAGCGCCACCCCTCGGTCGGCGAGGTGCGCGGGCTGGGCGCGTTCTGGGCGCTGGAACTGGTGCGCGACCGGGAGACCCGCGAGCCGCTGGTCCCCTACAACGCGGCGGGCGAGGCGAACGCCCCCATGGCGGCCTTCGCGGCGGCCTGCAAGAAGAGCGGCCTGTGGCCCTTCGTCAACATGAACCGCACCCATGTGGTGCCCGCCTGCAACATCACCGAGGCCGAGGCCAAGGAGGGCCTGGCACTCCTCGACGCGGCCCTGGCCGTCGCCGACGAGCACACCGTCGAGGGCGGCCGGCCCGCCTCCTGAGGAACCGTACCGGCCGCTGCGTGAGTCTCCCGGGCCGACGACGCGACGGCGTCGGCCCGAGGGGAGCGCATGACGGAGACCGGGACAGGCGGCGTATCCACGGAGCCCGCGCCGGGGTGCGGTTGGTACCTGGCGGGCGGGGCCCTGTCCGCCGCCGGCGTGTTCGCCGGAACCGTGTGGGTCGCCGGGTCGTGGCAGAGCTGCCCGCTCGGCAACGACGCGAGCAGCACCATCGGGCTGAAGCTGCTGATGCCCGTGGCCTGGCTCTGCATGCTCCTGCTGCTGGTGCCCCTCGGGCTCGCGCTGCGCAGGTGGCCGCCGCCCGGCGGGGGTGCCACCGCGGGGCTCGCGCTCGTCACGGCGGTCCTCGCCCTGACCCTGCTCTACCGGGTCGGGATGGAGTGGCCCTCCCACCCGCCGGACCGGCCGTGCATGGACGGCTTCCCCCTCTTCCCGTTCACGGGGAAGACCGGCCCCTACAACGACGGCTGAGCGCGTCCCGGCGCGCGCCGGGCCGCGGGTGAGCCGCACCACAGGTGTGGACCACCCGCGGCCCGCCCTCGCATAAGGTGTGGCGGAGCCGTAAGCGCACCGCCACATCTGTAGGGAGGCACCGGGCATGCCGGAAGGCCCAGCGGGTGGAACCGTCCGACGGAGCAGTCTGCGGCAGCAGATAGCCGACGCGCTCCGCGACGAGGTGCTCACCGGGCGCATGGCGGCCGGGCGGCACTTCACGGTCAAGGAGATCGCGGAGATGTACGGGGTGTCCGCCACCCCGGTCCGCGAGGCCCTGGTGGACCTCGCGGCGCAGGGGCTGCTCGACGTCGAGCACCACCGCGGCTTCCAGGTGCGGCGCTTCACCGACGCCGAGTTCCGCTCCATGGTCGAGGCGCGCACCCTCGTCGTCGAGGGGATCTTCCGCCGCATCGCCACGCGCGGCATGCGCGAGGTCGACCCCCAGGAGCTGGCCTCCGTACGCCGCCGGGCCGAGGCCGCGGCGCGCGCCTCGCGGGCCGGCGAGCTGGACGTCCTCATCGGCTACGACATCCGCTTCTGGCGCGAACTGACCGCCCTGGCGGGGAACGCCCACGTCGGCGAGTTCCTCGACCGGATCCGCACCCAGACCTGGGTGTACGCGGTGCCCTACCTGCGCGGCCGGCCGGACGTGGCGGGTCTGTGCTGGTCCGACCACGTCGCCTTGGTGACCGCGATCGAGAAGCGGGACACCGGGACCGCCCAGCGCGTCGTCGAGGAGTTCAACGACCATTCGCTCGAGCTCATGCGGCGTCTGGCCGCGGGCCGGTAGGAACGCCCGCCGCCCACTACGCTGGTCCGACCACGCACGGAAGGACTTGGAGCGCCTGTGGCCTGCGACTTGTGGCTGGTTCCCCTGGTGGACGTGCTCTGCCACAGCCCCGACAACCCGTTCGCCGAGGAGATCGCCCGCTATGACAAGGCGTTGAACGACGCCGGTCTCCCCCCGGTGCCCGTCTACTCCTACATGCCGGGCCTGTCCGGCGACGTGGCCCCGGTCGCGGGCTTCGACTACGACGCGCTGCACTTCCTGCGCCGCGCCTACCTGCTGCACATCCAGGGCCTCGCGGTCACGCCGGTCGACGAACTCGGCGGCGACTACGAGCAGTTGCTGGAGATGTTCGAGACCACCGCCCAGCAGTCGCACCTCGTCTGGCACTACGACCACGCGGGCGCGTACGTCCCCCTCGACTTCGCCCATCCGCTGGTCAACGACGAACTCCTCGACGCCGGCGGCCCGCTGGGCTCGGCCCACGGCCTGCTGCGCGAGCTCGCCTTCGTGGCCCCGGTGATCGGCATCGACCCGCAGAACCCGCCGCCCGCTCCGGCGCCGCCGGCCGGTCCCACCGAGCTGGAGGAGCCGGCGGCCCCGCCCGCGCAGCAGGACGGCAGCCCCTTCGCGCGGGAGCGCCACGTGTGGCTGGGGCTGCACGCGGCGGCGACCCGTGCGCTGGGCCAGGGGTCGATGATCGTCTTCAGTTAGCGGCGGCCCGGGCCCGGAGGGCGCCCCCGGCCGGCGGTCAGCCGGCGCGGGGACCCTCCGGGGGGCGCTGCCGCGGCATGCTCGGCCGTCCGCCGGGCAGCAGCGGGAACCGCCCCCCGCCGCCGGGCGCGGCGCTCTCCGTGCCCCGGCCGCTCCCAGCCCAGGTGAGGGCCTGGGTCCGCAGCGGGGCGGCACCGGCCCGGAAGTCGACCATCCAGTCGCCGGTCTCGCAGCGCACGAGCTCCGAGACGTCCTCACAGAAGCGGCGCAGCACCGACAGGCAGCGCTCGGCGGCCTCGGCCGCGGTGCCCTCCGTCGGGCCCAGGACCTCGCGGACCGACTCGGACGCCCAGTCGAAGCGCAGCGCCTCCAGCCGGCGCTGCACGGCCTGGGCGGTCGCCATGTCCCGCATCCAGCCGGCCGTCAGCCCGAGGTAGCGGTCCAGGCCCACGCACACGACGGCCAGCACCAGGGCGGCGTACGCCCAGCGGATGCGGCCGCCCGCGCCCACGACGGCGAGGACGGCGCCGGACGTCGCGAAGAGGGCCGCGCCGACCCGCAGCGCCCGTGCCCAGCGGCGCTTGCGCAGGCGGTCGGCGAGGTACCACTCGACGGTGCGCAGGGCGTCGGCCTCCACCCAGCGGTAGATCTCCGCCAGCCGCTCGGCCGGCTCCCCCCAGTCGCCGAGCGGGAAGGGCTGCGACCGCAGGTCCTCCTGCCTGTGCAGCGCGCGCCGCTTCGGCTTCTCCCGGGGGACCTCCTCGGGATACATGTCCGGCTGGCTCACCTGCACGCTCCCTCGCGACTTCCGATGACGAGGCACCTTCTTACCGCCGAACGGCTGACCGTGCGAGCGTCATCGGGTCATTTCCGCCCTTACGAGTCGCTTGATCAGGTATGGGGTCAGGCCTCGGCCACCCGAAAGAGTGAGCCGGGGGCCGGGGCGACCGGCCCGCGGGGCGGTCGCCGCCAGCCGATACCCTGGGCACCGTGAACGTGCTTGTGATCGGCGGCGGTGCCCGCGAACACGCCCTGTGCCGTGCTCTTTCCCTCGACCCCGACGTGGAGTCGCTGCACTGCGCTCCCGGGAACGCCGGCATCGCCGAGGTGGCGGAACTGCACCCGGTCGACGCCATGGACGGCGCGGCCGTGGCCGACCTCGCCGAGCGGCTCGGCGCCGACCTCGTCGTGGTGGGCCCGGAGGCCCCCCTCGTGGCGGGTGTGGCCGACGCCGTGCGCGCCCGTGGCATCGACTGCTTCGGCCCGTCCGGGCAGGCCGCGGCCCTGGAGGGCTCGAAGGCGTTCGCCAAGGACGTGATGGCCGCGGCCGGCGTGCCGACCGCCCGCTCCTACGTGTGCACCACCCCCGCCGAGGTGGACGACGCGCTGGACGCCTTCGGGGCGCCGTACGTCGTCAAGGACGACGGCCTGGCCGCCGGCAAGGGCGTCGTGGTCACCGACGACCTGGAGGCCGCGCGGGCGCACGCCAACTCCTGCGAGCGCGTGGTCGTCGAGGAGTACCTGGACGGCCCGGAGGTCTCCCTGTTCGCCGTCACCGACGGCGAGACGGTGGTGCCGCTGCAGCCCGCGCAGGACTTCAAGCGCGCCCTCGACGCCGACGAGGGCCCCAACACCGGTGGCATGGGCGCGTACAGCCCGCTGCCGTGGGCCGATCCGCGGCTGGTCGAGGAGGTGGAGCGCACGGTGCTCCAGCCGACCGTCGACGAGCTGCGCCGCCGGGGCACCCCGTTCTCGGGCCTGCTGTACGCGGGCCTGGCGATCACCTCGCGCGGTGTGCGGGTGATCGAGTTCAACGCGCGCTTCGGCGATCCGGAGACCCAGGTCGTGCTCGCCCGGCTGAAGACCCCGCTGGCGGGCCTGCTGCGCGCCGCGGCGGCCGGCCGGCTGGCCGACTTCCCGTCGCTGCGCTGGAGCGACGGTGCCGCGGTGACGGTGGTCGTCGCCTCCGAGAACTACCCGGGCACCCCGCGCACGGGCGACCCGATCACGGGCCTGGACGAGGTCGCGGCGCAGGACGAGCACGCCTACGTGCTGCACGCGGGCACCAAGGCGGACGCGGAGGGCCGTGTGGTGAGCGCCGGCGGCCGCGTACTGTCCGTGACGGCCACCGGTGCGGATCTGGCCGAGGCCCGTGAGCGCGCCTACCGGGCGGTGGGACGGATCGGGCTGAAGGGCTCGCACCACCGTTCGGATATCGCAGAGAAGGCCGCCCAGGCCTGAATCAGCGGCAAGGCCACTCCAAGGGGTGATGCCTTCGCCATCCTGCTGACGTGAGCCCCGAGCCCAACTACTGTGCCCGGCAAGCGCACTGTGGAACCCCGCGAATCCCGCACTATCGGACCTACCGACATTGCGGTGTCGGTGGGCGGTGCGACAGTGGGGGCATGCAGTCGCGTCAGCAGCTTGGGGGTGAGCACACCGTTGGCCGGGGAAGCAGGTGAGGGACACGCGCGGTCACGCGCGCTCGCCGTCCTGCGCATCCGCAGCGCCGCACTCACGGTGGCGCTGCTGCCCGCGGCGGTCGCGGTGGTGCTGCTGGTCGGCGGCGCGACGGGCCGCATCGTCGGTGACGCGTCCGAGGTGCTGCGCTGGGCGGTGGTCGCGGGCGCGCTGCTGGTGCTGCTGCTCGCGGCCGGTGTCGCTGCGGTGATCGTACGGGCCAGGCCGGCGGTGAGCCCGACCGTGGCCGTCTCCGAGGCGTCCGCGCCCGATCTGTACCGCATGGTGCGTGACCTGGCCGTTCGTCTGCAGGTGCCGGCCCCCTCCGCGATAGAACTGACCCCGGACTGTGACAGCTGGCTGGAGGACCGCACCCACCGGCGGCGCCGCAGCACGCCGACCGAGGCGCCCGCGCTGGTGATCGGCTCGCCCTTCATGTGGTGGATGCGGGTCGCCGAGCTGCGCGCCCTGCTCGCACCGGTCGTGGCGGGCACGGGCCCGGCCGCCGATCCGGACATCGCGGCCGCCCGCCGCTTCGTGCGCGGCCTGGACGCCGCCGTCGGCGTGGCCACCGCCCCGCGGGAGCCCTCGGTGGTCGGCCTGGTGCGGGGGCCCGCGTACGGGTTCCTGGGCTGGGTCGCCAAGCTCCTGCTGCGCGGCTGCCGGGCGCACGCGGCGGAGATGGAGCGCGCGGTGGCCGCCTCCGCATCCGAGCGGGCCCAGGCCGTCGACTACGGGCTGCGCATCGTGGCCCAGGAGCAGGTGGGCCTGGCCTACGCGGGCTGGGACCGGCTGCTGACCCGCGTGGCGCTGCCCGCCTGGCGCATGGGGCGCTGGCCGTCCCGTCTCGACGCGGGCGTGGTGGCGGCCCTGACCGAGCTGTCCCGGCGGGACCGGCTGGCGGAGGGCTTCGAGACCCGGCTGGGCGAGCGGCCCGCGTGCGACCTGCTGGAGGAGCCCGGCACGGTGGACGAGGCGGCCTCGCTGCTCGCCGCCCGGCTGTTCCACGGCGGTCCGCAGCGCTCGGGCGCGGAATGGGCCCCGGTCGGCTGGGACACCTATCCGCAGGAGGTCGTGGACCGCATCTGGCGCTCCGACGCCTCCCGCCTGGTCTCCGTCCTGGACGAGGTCCACGAGCCCGTGGGGGTCGCCGGGAGCCGGCGCATATCCGTGGCCTCCGGCGGGTCGCGGAGCGCGGTGGACGACTGCGACGAGCCGGCCCGCGCGACCCTGGCCCGGGTGCTGGAACGGCTCTCCGCGGGCGGCGGCGAGGAGCTGGCGGCCCGCATCACCCGGCACGTCGCCCGGGAGGAGGCCGTACGCGAGGCGGCCGCCCGGGAGGACTCCGCCGCCCAGGTCCCGCCCGACGGCGCCTTCACGCCCGTCTACCATCTGCTCCCGCCCCGGACCGGCCGTGAGCTGCTCACCGACCACGTGACCGCGATGGTCTGCTGCGCCGCGGTGGACACCGCCGGCGCCGCCCCCGGCCTGGACTGGCTGGACGGGCCCGCCCTGCTGGTCGGCGGGGTGCGCCGGGGAGACCTGGCCTGGCCGGTGCTCCGGCTCGTGGAGAACGGCGACGCCGCTCCCCTGCGGTCCTGGCTCAGCGCCGTGGGCGTACGCCCCGAGAAGCCGATACGGCTCATCTGACGGAAAAATGGCGGGGTTTGTTCGCCCCGGCGTGAAATCCTGGCGACAATGCGCCACGAACAGTAACCAAGACAGCGCATTGTGTGATGTGCTGGATGTGCGCACACGCACACCACCTCGGGGGACACGAGGAGGGGACCATCGTGGTGAAGGAGCAGGTCCACCGCTGGCAGTCCGGGGCACTGGCGCACGGGGTCACCGACCCCTTCGGGCAGGGCCCGGTGCCGTGGCTGCGCGGTGCGGTGCAGTATCTGGACGACACCGGCCAGGTCGTGCCGTGGTACGTCGACCTGGCGGCCAGCCGCGGGGAGCCCGGGGGTTCCCCGGGCGACGCCGTGGGGCGCACGCCCCGCGTGCCCGGCCCGCGCGCGGCGGACGACGTGCGGTGCCAGATCAAGGGCTTCGCGCCGGGCGCCTCCGTGGCCCCCGGCGACGCCATCGACTTCCGGATCACCGTCGACCCGCCGCAGAGCTACGGCGTCGACGTCTACCGGATCGGGCACTACGGCGGGGACGGCGCCGCCCAGTTCACCTCCAGCCCCCGGCTGTCGGGGATCGTCCAGCCCACGCCGCTCGCCGCCGGGCGCACGGTCTCCTGCCACCACTGGTGGCAGTCCTGGCGGCTGCAGGTGCCCTCGTACTGGAAGCCCGGCGCCTACGTCGCCGTCCTCACCACGCAGGACGGCTACCGCAGCCACATCCCCTTCACCGTCCGCGACGACCGGCCGGCCGACCTGCTCCTGCTGATGCCGGACGTCACCTGGCAGGCGTACAACCTCTACCCCGAGGACGGCCGCACGGGCGCCAGCCTCTACCACGCCTGGGACGAGAAGGGCCGGCTGCTGGGCGAGGAGGAGGCCGCGGTCACCGTCTCCTTCGACCGCCCGTACGCGGGCGCCGGGCTCCCGCTGCACGTCGGCCACGCCTACGACTTCATCCGCTGGGCCGAGCGCTACGGCTACGACCTGGCCTACGCCGACGCCCGCGACCTGCACGCGGGGCGGATCGACCCCTCCCGCTACCGGGGCATGGTCTTCCCGGGCCACGACGAGTACTGGACGGTCCCCATGCGGCGCGCCGTCGAGGCGGCCAGGGACGGCGGCACCTCGCTGGTCTTCCTGTCCGCCAACACCATGTACTGGCAGACCGAGCTGGGCCCCTCCCCCTCCGGCGACCCCGACCGGCTGCTCAGCTGCCGCAAGCGGCGCGGCTCCCCGCCGGGCCGCAGCGCCCTGTGGCGGGACATGGGCGAGCCCGAACAACTGCTGATCGGCGTGCAGTACGCCGGCCGGGTGCCCGAACCGTCGCCGCTGGTGGTGCGGAACGCCGGGCACTGGCTGTGGGAGGCCACCGGCGCCGAGGAGGGCGACGAGATCCCCGGCCTGGTCGCGGGCGAGGCGGACCGTTACTTCCCGCGCACACCGCTGCCCGACTACATGGAGCGGATCCTGCTCGCCCACTCCCCGTACGAGGACTCGGCGGGCCGCCGGGCGCACCAGGAGACCTCCCTGTACCGGGCGCCGGGCGGGGCCCTGGTGTTCGCCTCCGGCACCTTCGCCTGGTCCCCGGCGCTGGACCGCCCGGGCCACGTCGACCCCCGTGTCCAGCGCGCCACCGCCAACCTCCTCGACCACATCTGCAAGCACGGCTGACCTCGTCGCGCCCGCCGGGTACGGGTACGGGAGAATCGGGAACCGAACCGCCGATCGGGGAGGACCCATGTCCGTATTCGTCCACAAGCCCGAGCCCGCGCAAGTACCGGGCCTGGTGCACCTGCACACCGGCAAGGTGCGCGAGCTGTACCAGAACGAGGCAGGGGAGCTGGTGATGGTCGCCAGTGACCGGATCTCGGCGTACGACTGGGTGCTGCCCACCGAGATCCCGGACAAGGGCCGCGTCCTGACCCGGCTGTCGCTGTGGTGGTTCGACCAGATCGCCGACCTGGTGCCGCACCACGTGCTGTCCACCGAGCTCCCCGAGGGCGCCCCCGCCGACTGGGAGGGGCGGACGACGATCTGCAAGCCGCTGCAGATGATCCCCGTCGAGTGCGTGGCGCGCGGCTACCTGGCCGGCTCCGGGCTGCTCGAGTACAACGCCGACCGCACGGTGTGCGGGGTGACCCTCCCCGAGGGCCTGGTGGACGGCTCCGAGCTGCCCGCGCCGATCTTCACCCCGGCCACCAAGGCCGAGGTCGGCGAGCACGACGAGAACGTCAGCTACGAGGAGGTCGCCCGCCAGGTCGGTGCCGACACCGCGGCGCAGCTGCGCCAGACCACCCTCGCGGTCTACGGCCGGGCCCGGGACATCGCCCGCGAGCGCGGCATCCTCCTGGCGGACACCAAGTTCGAGTTCGGCTTCGACGGTGACGTGCTGACCATCGCCGACGAGGTGCTGACCCCGGACTCGTCCCGCTTCTGGCCCGCCGAGCTGTGGGAGCCGGGCCACGCCCAGCCCTCCTACGACAAGCAGTTCGTGCGCGACTGGCTGACCTCCGCCGGGTCCGGCTGGGACCGCCGCGGCGAGCAGCCCCCGCCGGCCCTGCCCGAGCAGGTGGTGGCGCAGACCCGCGCCAAGTACGTCGAGGCGTACGAGCGGCTCACCGGCCTCAGCTGGTAGCCCGCCACGGCCGGTACACCCGCACACCCGCCGCCCGCCCGCCGGTCCTTCCGATCGGCGGGCGAGGCGGCGGTGGTGCGTGCGGCCGCGGTGTGTACGGCCCCGATGCGTACGGCCCCGGTGCGTACGGGCGACGGCCCAGCCGCCCCAGGAACACCGAAGGCCCCGGTCGTCACGACCGGGGCCTTCCTCTGAGCGGACGACGAGGCTCGAACTCGCGACCTCAACCTTGGCAAGGTTGCGCTCTACCAACTGAGCTACGTCCGCCTGCTCCGCGCGTTCCCGTGCGGTGCGTCCTCCACTATAGCCAACCCTCGGGGCCTTGGGCACACACCCCGGCACGGCGGGTTCCCCGCGTCGCGTCCCGGAGGGCCCGCGGTGGGGGTGCGGGACGGGCGGGGACCGGCCCGCGCGCCTCCCGGAGGGTGCCCGGGGGTTCCCGGGCGAGGCGTCAACTCCGGTCAGGCGACGCGGCGTAGAGCCCCTCGAGCCCGCACCGGCGTTCCGTCGCCGGCCCGGTTCCGGAGCGCGGGAGGGATGCGGGCCGGCGGCGATCACGGCCTGCCGTCACGGGAGTTCGGGTGCCCGTCCTGTGGGCACGGTCACACCGCCGGTGCCGGCCGGGAACACGAAGAAGGCCCCGGTCGGCAATCCGACCGGGGCCTTCTCTCAAGAGCGGACGACGAGATTCGAACTCGCGACCCTCACCTTGGCAAGGTGATGCTCTACCAACTGAGCCACGTCCGCACGGCGACTACTCTACCCGATCCTTAGGACCGGTCGAGCAATCAGAGCGGGTGACAGGGATCGCACACTGCGCCTTCCTCCTGGAAGGAGGATGTTCTGCTACTGAACTACACCCGCGTGGCCCGGGAGCCCGGCCTTTCGGCCCTGCCCTCGGCGTGCTCCAGACTCTAGCGGATCAACGGGGGTGGCTGTCCAATCGCTTCTTCCGGGTGATTCCCGGGTGGCGCCCAGGCCGCCCCCGGCCGCCCCGGCCGCTCGGGCCGGGGCACCGGTGGCCGGATCAGCCGGCCTCGGCGTACGCCTCGTAGAGCTTCTTGGGGATGCGGCCGCGCGGCGGCACGTCGAAGCCCCGGGAGAGCGCCCAGGCGCGCACGGCGGCCGGGTCGGGGGCGAGCGAGGTGTGCTTGAAGGCCTTGCCGAGCCTGCTGCGGCGGCGGCCCGCCTCGACGTACGGCGCGAGGGCCTCGCGGAGCTGCTCGGCGTTCCCGGCGGACAGGTCGATCTCGTACGACTTCCCGTCGAGGCCGAAAGAGACCGTTTCCGCCGCTTCACCGCCGTCGAGGTCGTCGGAGAGCGTGACCACTACGCGCTGCGCCATGGATGCCGGTCCTTTCAATGGAGAAGGCCTGGGGCCTGCGTTGGCCCCGTTGTTGTACCGAAGCCGCGGGGCCGGGGTCAATGCTTTCCCAATTACCGGCCGGATGTTTTTCGCCGGGACCGACCGGCCAATTCCTGCGGGTCTCCCGGCGGCAATCCGGCCGAGGGATATTCCGTGACCATTCTGGAATATCTACCCGCGTAGATTTTTCGGCGGGGTACGGTGGGGACATCTCACCGCAGCACACCACCGGGAGTGACCGTGGCACGCGTCGTAGTCGACGTCATGCTCAAGCCGGAGATCCTCGACCCGCAGGGCCAGGCGGTGCAGCGCGCGCTGCCGCGGCTCGGGTTCGAGGGAATCGCCGACGTCCGCCAGGGCAAGCGTTTTGAGCTCGAACTGGAGGGTCCGGTCGACGACGCCGCCCTCACCCGTATCCGCGAGATGGCCGAGACCTTCCTCGCCAACACCGTGATCGAGGACTTCACCGTGAAGGTGGAGTCGTGACCGCACGTATCGGCGTGGTCACCTTCCCCGGGACGCTCGACGACCGGGACACCCAGCGCGCGGTCCGCGTCGCCGGCGCCGAGCCGGTGCCGCTGTGGCACCGTGACAAGGATCTCCACCAGGTGGACGCGGTCGTCCTGCCCGGCGGATTCAGTTACGGCGACTATCTCCGGGCCGGGGCGATTTCCCGCTTCTCGCCCGTGATGGAGTCGATCATCGCCGGCGCCAAGGACGGTCTTCCGGTCCTCGGTATCTGCAACGGCTTCCAGGTGCTCACCGAGACGCATCTGCTGCCGGGTGCGATGCTGCGCAACAATCACCTGCACTTCATCTGCAGGGACCAGAAGCTGCGCGTCGAGAACAACTCGACGTCCTGGACCGCCGATTACGAGCGGGACCAGGAGATCAGCATCCCGCTGAAGAACATCGACGGCCGCTACGTCGCCGACGAGCACGTCCTGGACGAGCTGGAGGCGGAGGGCCGCGTGGTGTTCCGCTACGCGGACTGGAACCCCAATGGCTCGCTCCGGGACATCGCCGGCATCACCAACGCCGCGGGCAATGTCGTCGGCCTCATGCCGCACCCCGAGCACGCCGTCGAGTCGCTGATCGGGACCGGCCGCACCGACGGCCTCGGATTCTTCACCTCGATCCTCAAGAAGCTGGTTCACGCGTCATGACACTCGATTCCGTGAAGCACGCCACCGAGACTCCGGACACCGAGCAGCCGTGGGCCGAACTCGGCCTCAAGCAGGACGAGTACGACCGCATCCGGGAGATCCTCGGCCGCCGTCCCACCGGTGCCGAGCTCGCCATGTACTCCGTCATGTGGTCCGAGCACTGCTCGTACAAGAGCAGCAAGATCCACCTGCGCCAGTTCGGCGAGAAGGCCCCCGCCAACGACGCCCTGCTGGTCGGCATCGGCGAGAACGCCGGTGTCGTGGACGTCGGGCAGGGCTACGCGGTCACCTTCAAGGTCGAGTCGCACAACCACCCCTCGTACATCGAGCCCTACCAGGGCGCGGCCACCGGCGTCGGCGGCATCGTCCGCGACATCCTCGCCATGGGCGCCCGCCCGGTCGCCGTCATGGACCCGCTGCGCTTCGGCGCGCCGGACCACCCCGACACCAAGCGCGTCCTGCCCGGCGTCGTCGCGGGCGTCGGCGGCTACGGCAACTGCCTGGGCCTGCCCAACATCGGCGGCGAGGTCGTCTTCGACTCCTGCTACCAGGGCAACCCGCTGGTCAACGCCCTGTGCGTGGGCGTGATGAAGCACGAGGACATCCACCTCGCCAAGGCCTCCGGCGCCGGCAACAAGGTCATCCTCTACGGCGCCCGCACCGGCGGCGACGGCATCGGCGGCGTCTCCGTGCTCGCCTCGGAGACCTTCTCCGACACCGGCCCGGCCAAGCGCCCCGCCGTCCAGGTCGGCGACCCCTTCCAGGAGAAGCTGCTCATCGAGTGCACCCTTGAGATCTTCAAGGAGAAGCTGGTCGCCGGCATCCAGGACCTCGGCGGCGCCGGCCTGTCCTGCGCCACCTCCGAGCTGGCCTCGGCCGGCTCCGGCGGCATGCGGGTCGAGCTGGACACCGTGCCGCTGCGCGACGCGACGCTCTCGCCGGAGGAGATCCTCATGAGCGAGTCGCAGGAGCGCATGTGCGCGATCGTCGAGCCGCGGTACGTCGACCGCTTCCTGGAGATCTGCGAGAAGTGGGACGTGATCGCCACCGTCATCGGTGAGGTCACCGACGGCGACCGGCTGGAGATCTTCTGGCACGGCGAGCAGATCGTCGACGTCCCGCCGCGCACCGTCGCCCACGAGGGCCCGGTGTACGAGCGCCCCTACGCCCGCCCCGCGTGGCAGGACGCGCTCCAGGCCGACGACGCCAACAAGCTGCCGCGCCCGGGCTCCGGCGAGGAGCTGCGCGCCCAGGTCCTGACGATGGTCGCGCACCCGAACCAGGCCTCCAAGGCGTGGATCACCGACCAGTACGACCGCTTCGTGCAGGGCAACACCGTGCTGGCGCAGCCGGAGGACTCCGGCATGATCCGCATCGACGAGGACACCAACCTCGGCGTCGCGGTCGCCACGGACGGCAACGGCCGCTACGCCAAGCTCGACCCGTACACGGGCGCGCAGCTGGCGCTCGCCGAGGCGTACCGCAACGTCGCCACGTCGGGTGCCAAGCCGCTGGCGGTCTCGGACTGCCTGAACTTCGGCTCGCCCGAGGACCCGGCCGCGATGTGGCAGTTCGCCGAGGCCTGCCGCGGCCTCGCCGACGGCTGCCTGGAGCTGGGCACCCCGGTCACCGGCGGCAACGTCTCGCTCTACAACCAGACCGGTGACGTCGCCATCCACCCGACGCCCGTCGTGGCCGTGCTCGGTGTGATCGACGACGTCACGCGCCGCACCCCGGTCGCGTTCAAGGACCAGGGCCAGCTGCTCTACCTGCTGGGTGAGACCAAGGAGGAGCTGGGCGGCTCCGCCTGGTCCCAGGCGGTCCACGACCACCTCGGCGGGCTGCCGCCGGCGGTGGACCTGGAGCGCGAGAAGCTGCTCGGCGAGATCCTCATCTCGGCCTCCCGGGACGGCATGGTCGACGCGGCCCACGACCTGTCGGACGGCGGGCTCGTGCAGGCGGTCGTCGAGTCGTGCCTGCGCGGCGGCAACGGCGCGCGGCTGGTCGTGCCGGACGGCCTCGACCCGTTCGTGTTCCTGTTCTCGGAGTCGGCGGGCCGGGCGGTCGTCTCGGTGCCGCGCAGCGAGGAGCTCCGCTTCACCGACATGTGCGGTGCGCGCGGTCTGCCCGCGACGCGGATCGGTGTCGTCGACGGCGACGCGGTCGAGCTCCAGGGCGAGTTCAGCATCGCGCTGGACGAGCTCCGCACGGCTCACGAGGGCACGATCCCGGCCCTGCTGGCCTGATCCGGGCCCGGTCCGGCCCGGTCGGTCCGGCCCGGTCGGTCCGGCCCGGTCGGTCCGCCCTCCGCATACGCCCCCGTGCCGCCAGGCGCGGGGGCGCTTTGCCGGGGGGCGTGACCGTGCCGCGGCGGTTGGCCCCATACTCCAGGCGTGAGCGAGCGCGATACCCCCGGCGAACTTCCCCGGTGGCGCGGCCGTGACGCCGTGCGCTGGGCGGCGTGCCGCCCCGCGGCGTGGGCCCGTCCGCGCTGGGGCGCCCTGGCACTCGCGGCGGCCGCGGCCGTGGCGGCCGCAGCGGCCCCGGAGGCCCTCGGGGCGGCGCACTACGGGCTGGCCGTCGTCCAGTTGTACTGGCTGGCCAGACTGCCCGGGCTCACCCTGCTGACCGCGCCGGTGCTCGCCGGGCTCCTGGTCTGGCGGGTGGAACCGCAGGCCGCGGTCCCCGCCGTCGCCGCGCTGCTGCTGTGCTGGGCCGGAGCCCGGCACCGTACGGGGGTCCACCGCCGGCAGCGGCTGCTCGCCGCCAACGCCGCCCTGGGCGTACGGCTTCCGCTCCCCGAGCCCCTCCCGCCGCTGCGCCGCGGCCTGGGCACCGCCGCGGCCGGCGTGCTGCTGTGCGCGGCCGCCGTCCCGCCGCAGACCCGCCTGCTCGCCCTGGCCGGCGCCGCGTTGCTCGCGGTGGGTGCGGTGGCGCGGGTGCGGGCGGGTGCCCTGCGGCGCGGCGGGCAGCCGGTGCTGCGCGTGCTGACCCGGGAGGACGAGGACGGCCGGACCTGGGTGTTCGCGGCCGACGACCACGCGGGCCGGGCGCCGCTGTTCTCCTGCCCGGTGGAACCGGAGCCCGAGCCGGCGTCCGGCTCCCGCGGCGACGCGCTGCGGCCCTCGCTGCTGTTCGGGGCACCGTACGAGGGCGCCGAACTGGTGCTGCTGTCCGCCGACTCCGTGGGCGGCACCCTCGTCGACCGGGCGGCGGGACCGGTCCGGCCCGCGTAGTCCGGCGGTACTACTGTGCGTTCCGCAACCACCGGTACGACAAGGGGTGTCAACGATGCACGAGTACAAGGTCGTCAGCTTCCGCGAGTCGCTGATAGGCGACGCCATCGACGACGACAAGCTGGAGAAGACGCTCAACAAGCATGCCGAGGACGGCTGGCAGCTCAAGGCCATCACCTCGGCCGACGTCAAGGGCCGCATCGGCCCGGGCGCCGTGCAGGGGCTGCTGCTCACCTTCGAGCGCCCGCGCCAGGCCTGACCGCCGGGGTCGGGGTGCGGGCCGGGCCCGGCGCGTAGGCTGCGGGCATGCCGCCCACCGCCCGCAAGGCCCGCACCTACGACCCCGCCAGGACCCGGGCCGCGCTCACCGCGCAGGTCGGCCACGTGCTGGAGGCCGCCCGCGGCCTGACGGGTGATCAGCTGGCGGCGCCCTCCGGGCTGCCGGGGTGGGACGTGCACGCATTGGTGGTGCACATCGCCCGGCAGGTGGAGGCCGTCGCACGGGTCGTGACCGCGCCCGCCCCGGCCCGGGCGGACCTCGACCTCACCACGTGGGCGCGCTCCACGGCGGGCATCGCCGGCCCGCTGGACGCCGACACCCGCGAGGCCGCCGCGGAGAGCGCCGACGCCGCCGCCCGCCTCGCGGAGGCCGCCCGCGGGCTCGCCGGGGTGCTGGACGAGGCGGTGGCGCCCGGGCGCCTGGTGGCGATCACGCTCGGCGCGATGCGGTCCACGGACTTCCTGGTGACCCGGCTCGTCGAGCTGGTCGTCCACAGCGACGACCTCGCCCGGGCGACGGGTGTGCCCGTCCCGCTGGAACGGCAGGCCGTCGCCGCCGTCGTACGGCTCCTCGCGGACACCCTCGCCGTCTCCGTGCCCGGCAACTCCGTCGAGGTCCGCGTCCCGCCGTACGCCGCCGTGCAGTGCGTGCCCGGGCCCCGCCACACCCGGGGCACCCCCACCAACGTCGTCGAGACGGACCCGCTGACCTGGATCCGCCTCGCCACCGGCCGTACGTCCTGGGCCGACGCCCTCGACTCCGCCGCGGTCTCCGCGAGCGGCGAGCGCGCCGACCTGGCCCCGTACCTGCCCCTGCTGGGATGAGCCGGTCCCGGCGTCCGCATAATGCGCCGGTGACCCCGACGACCGCCCCGGCCGGCACACCGGCCCGCCCCTGGCTCTCCGCCGACGCCCACCGCTGGGCCGCGCTGCGGCTCCCCGGCTGGGCGCGCCCGCTGTGGTGCGCCCCCGTGCTGGCGGCGGCGGTGATCGCCGCGGTCGTCCTCGCGGCGGACGACCGGTGCACGACTGCCGCGCCCTGCGGACCGATGTGGCTGGAGGCCATCGGCACCGTCGGCCTCCTCGTCCACACGCTGTGGATGTTCCTGCTGCCCGAGGCGGCGGCGCTGTCGGCGCCGCTGTTGCTGCTGTGGATGACCCGGCCGGACCTGTGGACCGGCGGCGCCGCCGAGCGCGGCGTGGACGTCGTGGTCGTGGCCGCGCTGGGCTGGAGCTGGGCCGCGGTCCTCGCGCGGCTGCGGATGCGCCGCCGCCAGCGGGCGCTCGTCCTGGAGGCGGCGGGAGGAGTCTCGCTCCCGGTGCCGGAGCGGGGTGCGCCGGTGCGGCGCGGCCTGTTCCGGATCGTCGTCGGCCTGGCGGCCCTGGTGGCCGCCGCGGTGGCCGCGGTCGTCGCGGTGTCCGGGGACCGGGCCGACGAACGGCGCGCTGCCGCCGCGGACCGTGTCGAGGCGGTCGTGGTGGCCAACGGGGAGTACGACCGTCTCGGCGTCCGGTTCGCGGACGGGACGCGCCACCGCCTGCCGGCGGTGTTCCCGGAGGACTACGAGCGCGGTGCCGTGATCCCGGTCCTCGTCGACGGGGACTGGCGGCGGCCGGCCGCGGAGCCGTACGAGGACCGCACGGGCCTGCAGCTCCTGACGCTCACGGCGGGCGGCCTCGGGCTGTCCCTGCTGCTGTCGGGGGCGGTGCCGGCGTTCCGGGCCGCCTCGGTGCGCCGGGGACCCGTTCCCGTGCTCCGGGTGCTGGCGGGGCGCGAGGACTTCAGGACCGTCATCCGGCCGGTGGACGACGCCGCCGGCGCACCGGTGCTCACCTACGGCGCGGCCGGACCCGGTGCGTGGGCACGCGGCGAGGGCGTGCTGTTCGGTGTCCCGGCGGAAGGCGCCGAACTGGTGCTGGCGGCCCTCACGGACTCCGGCGGCCTCCTGGTCGGTGCCTCGGAGTCGCCGGTGCGGCCGTGGGCGCCGCCGTCGCCCGGGAGCGGGTCGCCCTCCGCCTCCCGGCACCGCCTTGAGGCGGAGGCGAGGGTCGCCGAGGCGGCCGCGGCCCTGAAGCCCGGCACGGGCCCCGTCCGTTGGGACGGTGGTGCGGGCGGCCGCACGGCGGGCGCGCTGCTGCTGGTGGGCACGGTGGCCGTCCTGGGCTCCGCATGCGTCGGCGGCCCCTGGTGGCGCGCGGTGATGTCGGTCCTGGGCAGCCTGTGGCTGACGGAGAAGGCGCTGTCCATGACCATGTGGCGGATCACCGCCGACGCCACCGGTCTGCGGGTCCGCCGCCACCTGCGTACCCGGCACGTGCCCTGGGCGGAGGTCACCCGGGTCGTCCGCACCGCGGACGGGGAGCTGATCGTCCGCCGCGTCGCCGGTGTGGAGGACCTCCGGGTCGGCGCGGTCGCGTTCCCCGGCTGGGAGCGGACGCGGCGCCGCCCGTCCGCCGCGACGCGCGCCGCCGCCGAGCTAACCGCCATGGTCCGCGACCCCGGGCTGCGCCCCTGAGCGGGCCCCGACCGGGACCACGACCAAGGTCACATGGCCAAGCGCCCCATGGGTTTACGCGCATAGAACGCGCTTTTGTCGGGTTCCCTCGTTCGGACGACGCCGGAACCTGCCCTAGACTCGATCCCGTGCCACGTGGTGACGGACGACTCAACCACGACCTGCTCCCCGGCGAGAAGGGCCCCCAGGACGCTTGCGGCGTCTTCGGTGTCTGGGCCCCCGGCGAAGAGGTCGCCAAACTCACCTACTTCGGGCTGTACGCCCTGCAACACCGCGGACAGGAGTCCGCGGGCATCGCAGTGAGCAACGGCTCCCAGATCCTGGTCTTCAAGGACATGGGCCTCGTGTCCCAGGTCTTCGACGAGACCTCCCTCGGCTCCCTGCAGGGCCACATCGCGGTCGGGCATGCCCGTTACTCGACCACCGGCGCCTCGGTCTGGGAGAACGCCCAGCCCACCTTCCGCGCCACGGCCGGCGGCTCCATCGCCCTCGGCCACAACGGGAACCTGGTCAACACCGTCGAGCTGGCCGAGATGGTCGCCGCGCTGCCCCAGGGCAACGGCCGGGCGACCAGGGTCGCGGCGACCAACGACACCGACCTGGTGACGGCGCTGCTCGCCGGCCAGGTGGACGAGGACGGCAAGCCGCTCTCCGTCGAGGACGCCGCCCGCAAGGTGCTGCCCGAGGTCAAGGGCGCCTTCAGCCTGGTCTTCATGGACGAGCACACGCTCTACGCCGCCCGCGACCCGCAGGGCATCCGCCCGCTGGTGCTGGGCCGCCTGGAGCGCGGCTGGGTCGTCGCGTCGGAGACCGCCGCCCTGGACATCGTGGGCGCGAGCTTCATCCGCGAGATCGAGCCCGGCGAGCTGATCGCCATCGACGAGAACGGGCTGCGCGCCTCGCGCTTCGCCGACGCCCGCCCCAAGGGCTGCGTCTTCGAGTACGTGTACCTGGCGCGCCCCGACACCGACATCGCGGGCCGCAACGTCTACCTCTCCCGGGTCGAGATGGGCCGCCGGCTGGCCAAGGAGGCCCCGGTCGACGCCGACCTGGTGATACCGACCCCGGAGTCCGGCACGCCGGCCGCGGTCGGCTACGCCGAGGAGAGCGGCATCCCGTACGGCTCGGGCCTGGTGAAGAACTCGTACGTGGGACGGACCTTCATCCAGCCCTCGCAGACCATCCGGCAGCTGGGCATCCGCCTGAAGCTCAACCCGCTCAAGGAAGTCATCCGGGGCAAGCGCCTGGTGGTCGTGGACGACTCGATCGTCCGCGGCAACACGCAGCGCGCGCTGGTCCGGATGCTCCGTGAGGCCGGCGCCGCCGAGGTCCACATCCGGATCTCCTCGCCGCCGATCAAGTGGCCGTGCTTCTTCGGCATCGACTTCGCCACCCGCGCCGAGCTGATCGCCAAAGGCCTGACGGTCGACGAGATCTGCAAGTCCCTGGACGCGGACTCGCTGTCGTTCATCTCGATCGACGCGATGGTCGAGGCGACCACGATCGCCAAGCCCAACCTCTGCCGGGCCTGCTTCGACGGCGAGTACCCGATGGAGCTGCCGGACCCCGAGCTGCTCGGCAAGCACCTTCTGGAGACCGAGCTGGCCGGCGGCCCCGACGCGGCCGACGCGCTCCGTCGCCCGTAAGCATTCGACGCAAGGACACAACACAGCCATGTCCGAGAACACCGGTGCCAGCTACGCCGCGGCGGGAGTCGACATCGAGGCGGGCGACCGCGCGGTCGAGCTGATGAAGGAATGGGTGGGGAAGGCCACCCGCCCGGAGGTCGTGGGCGGTCTCGGCGGCTTCGCCGGGCTCTTCGACGCCTCCGCCCTCAAGCGCTACGAGCGGCCGCTGCTGGCCTCCGCCACCGACGGCGTGGGCACCAAGGTCGACGTCGCCCGCCGTATGGGCGTCTACGACACGATCGGCCACGACCTCGTCGGCATGGTCGTCGACGACCTGGTCGTGTGCGGCGCCGAGCCGCTGTTCATGACCGACTACATCTGCGTCGGCAAGGTCTTCCCCGACCGGGTCGCGGCCATCGTCAAGGGCATCGCCGAGGGCTGCGTGCTCGCCGGCTGCGCCCTGGTCGGCGGCGAGACGGCGGAGCACCCGGGACTGCTCGGCGAGGACGAGTTCGACGTCGCCGGCGCCGGGACGGGCGTGGTCGAGGCCGACCGGCTGCTGGGCGCGGATCGCATCCGTAAGGGTGACGTGGTGATCGCCATGGCGTCCTCCGGTCTTCACTCCAACGGGTACTCGCTCGTCCGGCACGTGCTGTTCGACCGGGCCGGCTGGGCGCTGGACCGGGAGGTGCCGGAGTTCGGCCGCACCCTCGGCGAGGAGCTGCTGGAGCCGACCCGGATCTACTCCCTGGACTGCCTGGCGCTGACCCGTACGACCGAGGTGCACGGCTTCTCGCACGTCACCGGCGGCGGCCTCGCCAACAACCTGGCGCGGGTCGTCCCGGACCACCTGCACGCCACGGTGGACCGCTCGACGTGGACGCCGGCCGCGGTGTTCGACACGGTCGGCAGGCTCGGCGGGGTGGAGCGGCTGGAGCTGGAGAAGACGCTGAACATGGGCGTCGGCATGGTCGCCGTGGTGCCCGCGGACTCCGTGGACGTGGCGCTGACGACGCTGGCCGACCGGGGCCTGGACGCCTGGGTGGCCGGCGAGGTCGTGGAGCGCGGCGAGCACACCGAGGCCGTCGCGCTGACCGGGGACTACGCGGGCTGACCCGTGCGGGACAGCACAAAGCCCGGTCCGGACGATGCCCGGACCGGGTCAGTGGTCAAGCTGCAACGGAATGTGTTGCGTCAAGCACGACGACGTTGTGATGAGGACTGGGACTCGTCGTCCTCGTCGTCGTCCTCGTCGTCGCCGTAGAGATCCACGTACCGTGCGTACGGGTCGTCTTCCAGCTCGTCGTCATCGTCGTCTTCCTGTACCTCCGGATTGACCGGCAGTGTCGACGATGCGCCCAGCTCTTCGGCCAGACGTGACAGGTCCGTACCGCCGCTGTTGTACTTCAGCTGGCGGGCGACCTTCGTCTGCTTGGCCTTGGCCCGGCCGCGCCCCATTGGCTCGACCCCCTCAACGGTGGGGCTCGACGGCCCCGAGTCTTGACACGCGTTCACGATGTGGAACGGGCCCTCGGATGAGAGACCCGGTCCGTAGGACTTCAACGGTACCTGCTTCCGAGGCCGCACGGTACGTCGCCCGCACGACGCGCGTCGGAGCAGGGGCCCGCGATGGCCCCGTCCTGGCTGGTCAGTCGCGATTTTACCTTCTTCCGCCACGGTCTGGCTGCCGGGGCGTGGTAACGGTCGGATGTCCGGCCCGCCGTCCTCGTCGCGGAGGCCCGCCGGGAGCCGCCCCGACACGCGAGGACGCGCGCACACCGTACGTCGGGGGCACCCCGCGGGTGTCCGCTTTGTGATGGAGGACACGCCCGCCGTCCGGACCCGGACGCCGGGCGTGCCGGAGGGGCCGCGGTCCTGCCGCGGCCCCGTGGGTCACGGACGCAGCCAGCTCTCCGCCGGGGTGCGCTCGGCCATGCGCTGCTCGGCCAGGCGGTCGGCGGCGGCGGCCGGCGGGATGCCGTCGGCCGCGGCGCGCTCGAAGATGGCGAGCGTGGTGTCGAAGATCTTCGTCGCCTTGGCGCGGGCCCGGTCGAAGTCAAAACCGTGCAGCTCGTCCGCGACCTGGATGACGCCGCCCGCGTTCACGACGTAGTCGGGCGCGTACAGGATGCCGCGGTCGGCCAGGTCCTTCTCGACGCCGGGGTGGGCCAGCTGGTTGTTGGCCGCGCCACAGACGATCGAGGCGGTGAGGGCCGGCACCGAGTCGTCGTTCAGGGCACCGCCGAGCGCGCAGGGCGCGTACACGTCCAGCGGCGTCCGCACCAGGACGTCAGCGTCGGAGACGGCGGTGACCTGAGGGTGACGGGAGGTGATCCGGTCGACGGCCTCGCCGCGAACATCGGTGACCACGACCTCGGCGCCGTCCTTGAGCAGGTGCTCCACCAGGTGGTGGCCGACCTTGCCGACACCGGCCACGCCGACCCTGCGGCCGCGCAGCGTGGGGTCGCCCCACTGGGCCTGGGCGGAGGCGCGCATGCCCTGGAAGACGCCCCAGGCGGTCAGCACGGAGGAGTCGCCGGCGCCGCCGTTCTCGGGCGAGCGGCCGGTGGTCCACTGCGGCGCGGTGCGGGAGACCACGTCCATGTCGGCCACGTAGGTGCCGACGTCGCAGGCCGTGACGTAGCGGCCGCCGAGCGAGGCGACGAAGCGGCCGTAGGCCAGCAGCAGCTCCTCGGACTTGTCCATGTCCGGGTCGCCGATGATGACGGCCTTGCCGCCGCCGAGGTCGAGGCCGGCGAGCGCGTTCTTGTACGACATGCCGCGGGCGAGGTTGAGCGCGTCCTCGACGGCCGCCTCGTCCGAGGGGTACGCGTGGAAGCGGGTGCCGCCGAGGGCCGGGCCCAGGGCGGTGGAGTGGATCGCGATGACGGCCTTGAGGCCACTGGCGCGGTCCTGGCACAAGACGACCTGCTCGTGACCGCCCTGCTCCGATCGGAACAGCGTGGAGACGATGCCGGGTGTCTGACGTACGTCGGTCACTGTGGTGACTCCCGAATGTCCAGAGGTCGCCCTCCGGGTGGGTGGGGGAGGGCCGGTCGGCAGAAGACTAGAACCACCCGGCCCTGAACATCTTCCCAGTGTCGTGGATCACTCCCCGTGCCGGAAACGACGTGGGACGATGCCATGGCGGAAGCCGTCACGAGGGAGCGGGTGTGGGCTTGTCATCGGTGCTGGTCCCCTACGCGGCGTATCTGCGGGTGTACGAGCCGCTGGCGGCCTTCCCGGAGCCCGACCGCGGCTACTGGTACCGGTACGCCGCCCAGGGCCCGCAGCGGACCGCACAGGACGAGCTGCGGCAGTCGCTGGCCGGTCTGCTCTCCGTCCCGCCGCTGGCCGTTCCGGTCCGCGAGAGCGGTGAGGCCTTCGTCGCCGTCGTGGACGGCGTGACCCACGTCTGCCCCTGGCGCACCCGGTTGCGCGGCTGGCTGGCCCTGTCCGAACTGGTCGAGGAGTACCCGGCCCCCGTGGTGGAGGCGGTGCTGCCGAGGGTCGCCCTCGAGCAGGCGGAGGCCGACTTCGCGGCGTGGCGGGCGGAGAAGCCCGAGAACGCCGACGCCCGGCCCTGGATCCGCGGGGCGACGTGGCACGTCCCGGTGCGCTGGTTCGTGCTGTTCGACGACTCCGAGCGGGAGTACGAACCCGCGGGCGCGGGCGAGTCCAAGGGGCCGGTGATGCGCTACCGGACACCCATGGTGCAGGCCCGCCGGCGGACGGCCCGGGCGCTGCGGGTCCTCAAGGATTCACTCGAAGAGGGGCCTCTGATCGACGGCTTGGTGGACGTGGGGCGGTGGCTCGAGGAGTTCCACCCGCGTTCCCTGGTCGAACTCGACTACGGGGGGCTCGTGCACGCCATCGCGCCGGACTCCCTCGCGGGGGACCGTTCGGCCGCCGACGTGGCGGAGGCGCTGGCGGCGCTGCGGGACGACGACGGCACCCGGGCCGGTGAGGCGTACGAGCGGCTCACCGACCGCTGGAGGGCCGTCAGGGAGCTCCTGTACGCGAGTTGAGGGTCCGTCGGGAACCGGGGGCCGCGGGGGAGGGACTTTGGTCCTGAGTCCGGCCGACCGGTACCTTTGGCCTAAGGGTGACCTAAAGCACGTTTAGGGGTCTTGCCCTCATCCCCACCCCCCATGACAATATGGGACATCGGGTCCGGAAGGACCTCTTTCCACTCGCTCTGGGTGGAATGTCCGGGATTGCATCCCCTTGAGGTGGGGCTGTGGCTCGTGGGTTGGCTGTGACTGATCGTCACCCAGGTGTGACTGTCCGTTATGGCCCGGTCCATCGGCTTCCGTCGAGCTTAGACACCTCAGAGGGCAAATCCATCGGTTTGGCCGACACGGCTGGACAGATGGTGTAGTTGTAGTGCCAAGGACAAGCCGTTCGTCCTATTACCGACTCGGCCCGCGTCCGCCATTTCGGGCAACGCGGGTCAAGGTGCAGAATTTAGAGGAAAGAACCGTGTTGGTTCGGTTCTCTCGAGGAGGCCGCTCATGACCGCTCGCACCCCTGATGCCGAGCCGCTGCTGACCCCCGCTGAGGTCGCCACGATGTTCCGCGTGGACCCGAAGACGGTCACGCGCTGGGCCAAGGCTGGCAAGCTCACGTCCATCCGCACGCTCGGCGGGCACCGCCGCTACCGCGAGGCGGAGGTCCGTGCACTGCTCGCGGGCATTCCGCAGCAGCGCAGCGAGGCCTGACCTGAACAAACGGACGCCCGCGCGGGGCCCCCAACCCGCCACGGCGTCCGCTCCGAAGGGTCCCTGCCCCCATCAGGGAAGCCCGTAGGAACGTCGATCGCACCGGAGTCCGCCGGCTCCGGTGCGATCTTTTTTGTGCGTGTGATGTGTCCGTGTTGTGAGGACTGGGTCCTCTGTCGTGAGTGCAATTGCACATATTAAATTGACGGCCCCACAGGAGGCCCCAAGTTCCCCCAGAGGGGGAACTTTTCACGTGACTCCCGTCACATGCCGGAGTCCTGTTCCTCGCCCGGTTCGTGCGGTAGTGGGACGGCCGCGCGCCGTAGCGCCAGCCGCATCAGCCGGTGGCACACCGGGCAGTGCCGGGTGAGGTGACGTCGCCCGCCCCCTGCCGCGGCCGCCAGGTGCGCGCGCAGCAGCGCCCGCGTCACGTCCCGGGGTGCCGGGCCCGGGTCCCTGGGCGTCGCGCTCATGTGCCAGGCGTACCACGCGGGAACGGACGGGACCAGGGGACCCGTTCCCTCCACAACCGCTACCGGCCACCGCGGCCGCCCCGGCCAGCCCGCGCACAGCAAGAAGGCCCGCGTCCTTCGCTGGACGCGGGCCTTGCCTTCTACTGCGGTCCTGACGGGATTTGAACCCGCGGCCTCCACCTTGACAGGGTGGCGAGCACTCCAAACTGCTCCACAGGACCAGGTTTCGCGGCCGTCGTTCCTTGGCCGCGAGGAAGACTGTACAGCAGGTCAGAGGGTGATTGCGAACCCGATCAGCCCCAGGCTTCGTCGAGGGCCTTGAAGATGCGTTTGTCCGAGACCGGGAACGCCGTCCCGAGGGCGTGCGCGAAGTAGCTGACCCGCAGTTCCTCGATCATCCACCGGATGTCCCGCACCCGTTCGGGGACGGGCCGCCCGGCCGGCCGGGCCGCCAGCAGCTCGGCGTACTCGGTCTGGATCTCCCGGACCTTCTCCATGCGCGTGGTGTCCCGCTGCACGCCCGTGGGCATCTGCTGCAGCCGTCGGTCGACGGCCACCAGGTAGCGGAGCAGGTCCGGCAGCCGGCGCACTCCCGCGGCGGTCACGAAACCGGGCCCCACGAGGGCTCCCAGCTGCTCCTTGACGTCCGCCAAGTTGGCCACCAGGGCGAGGCTCTGGGTGGCCTTCAGACGGCGCTCACAGGCCTGCCAGGCGGCCAGCACCTGACGCACCTGCGCGACGGTCCTGACGGTCAGCTCGACGAGGTCGGCGCGCACCGAGTCGTACAGCTTCCGGAAGGACTCCTCGTCCCAGGCGGGGCCGCCGTGCTCGGCCATGAGCCGGTCGGCGGCCGCGGTGACGCAGTCGTCGAACAGGGCGTTCACCGAGCCGTGCGGGCTGCGCGACAGCGCGAGCTTGTCCTGGTTGGACAGCCGGTCCGCGGCGAACTTCGCAGGGTTGGTGGGGACGTTCAGCAGGATCAGCCGGCGGGTGCCGCGCCACATCGCCGCGGTCTGCTCGGCCTCGGTGTCGAAGAGCTGCACGCCCACGCTCTCGCCCTCGTCGACCAGCGCCGGGTACGCCTTGACCGGCTGCCCGGACCGCCGGGTCTCGAAGGTGCGCGGCAGGGCGCCCACCGTCCACTGCGTCAGCCCCGTGCGCCGCTCGATGCCGATGGCGCCGGCGGCGTCGAAGGCCTTGCTGATCGCGGCCTTGGTCTTCGGCCGCAGCTGCAGCCTCAGCGCCTCCAGGTCCTTGTCCTCGGCCAGCTTGCGGCGGCGCTCGTCGGTCACCCGGAAGGTGATCTTCAGATGCTCCGGGACCCTGGCGAGGTCGAAGTCCTCGGCGGTGACGGGCACGCCCACCATCCGCTGGAGTTCCCGCGCCAGCGTCTCGGGCAGCGGGTCCTGTACGGGGACGACGCGGTCGAGGAAGGCCTTCGCGTAGTTCGGCGCCGGTACGTAGTGGCGGCGGATCGCCTTGGGCAGCGAGCGGATCAGCTCGGTGACGACGTCCTCGCGCAGGCCCGGGATCTGCCAGTCGAAGCCGTCCGGGGTCACCTGGTTGAGCACCTGCAGCGGGATGTGGACGGTCACGCCGTCCGCGTCCGCGCCCGGCTCGAACTGGTACGTCACACGGAACTTGAGCTTCCCCTGGCGCCAGGAGTCGGGGTAGTCGTCCTTGGTGACGGCCTCGGCGTTCTCGTTGATCAGCATGGAGTGCTCGAAGTTGAGCAGCTCCGGTTCCTCGCGGCGCCTGTGCTTCCACCACGAGTCGAAGTGGGCGCCGGACACGACGTGTTCGGGGACCAGGCGGTCGTAGAAGTCGAAGAGCGTCTCGTCGTCGACGAGGATGTCGCGGCGCCGCGCCCGGTGCTCCAGCTCCTCCACCTCGGCCAGCAGCTTCCGGTTGTCGTGGAAGAACTGGTGGTGGGTGCGCCAGTCGCCCTCGACGAGCGCGTTGCGGATGAACAGCTCGCGGCTGGTCTCCGGGTCGATCTTCCCGTAGTTGACCTTGCGGTCGGCCACGATCGGCACGCCGTACAGCGTCACCTTCTCCAGCGCCATGACCGCGGCCTGGTCCTTCTCCCAGTGCGGTTCGCTGTAGGAGCGTTTCACCAGGTGCTGGGCGAGCGGTTCGATCCACTCCGGCTCGATGCGGGCATTGACCCGCGCCCACAGCCGGGAGGTCTCCACCAGCTCGGCCGACATGATCCACCGCGGCGGCTTCTTGAAGAGCGAGGAACCGGGGAAGACCGCGAACTTGGCGCTGCGGGCGCCCAGGTACTCGTTCTTGCTGTCGGTGTCCTTCAGGCCGACGTGCGAGAGCAGCCCCGCCAGCAGCGACTGGTGCACGTGCTGGAGGTTGACCTCGTGGTCGCCCTCGGAGAGGTGGATGCCCATCGTCTTGGCGACCGTGCGCAGCTGGCTGTAGATGTCCTGCCACTCGCGGATGCGCAGGTAGTTGAGGTACTCGGTGCGGCACATCCGGCGGAAGGCGGAGGAGGACAGCGCCTTCTGCTGGTCGCGCACGTACCGCCAGAGGTTGAGCAGCGCCATGAAGTCGCTGGTCTCGTCCGCGAAGCGGCGGTGCTTCTCGTCGGCCTGCTGCTGCTTGTCCTGGGGGCGTTCGCGCGGGTCCTGGATCGACAGGGCGGCCGCGATGACCATCACCTCGCGGACCACGCCGTTGCGCTCCGCCTCCAGCACCATGCGGGCCAGCCGCGGGTCCACCGGCAGCTGGGAGAGCTTGCGGCCGGTCTGCGTGAGCTTCTGCCCGTCGAGCGCGCCGAGCTCCTGCAGCAGCTGGACGCCGTCCTTGACGTTCCGGGCGTCCGGCGGGTCGATGAAGGGGAAGCGGGAGACGTCGCCGAGGCCGGCCGCGGTCATCTGCAGGATGACGGAGGCCAGGTTGGTGCGGAGGATCTCGGCGTCGGTGAACTCCGGACGGGTCAGGAAGTCGTCCTCGGAGTACAGCCGGACGCAGATGCCGTCCGCGACACGGCCGCAGCGGCCCTTGCGCTGGTTGGCGCTGGCCTGGCTGATCGGCTCGATGGGCAGGCGCTGCACTTTGGTGCGGTGGCTGTAGCGGGAGATGCGGGCGAAGCCCGTGTCGATCACGTACCGGATGCCGGGGACGGTGAGCGAGGTCTCCGCGACGTTGGTGGCCAGCACGATGCGGCGGCCCGTGCCGCGCTGGAACACCTTGTGCTGCTCGGCGGAGGACAGCCGCGCGTACAGCGGCAGGACCTCGGTCAGGCGCAGCTGCCTCTTGTTCAGGGCGTCGGCGGTGTCGCGGATCTCCCGCTCGCCGGAGAGGAAGACCAGGATGTCGCCGGGGCCCTCGGCCTGGAGCTCGTCGACCGCGTCGCAGATCGCGGTGATCTGGTCGCGGTCGTCGTCGTCGGCCTCCTCCGCGAGCAGCGGCCGGTAGCGCACCTCGACCGGGTACGTACGCCCGCTGACCTCGACGATCGGGGCGTCGCCGAAGTGCCGGGAGAAGCGCTCCGGATCGATCGTCGCGGAGGTGATCACGACCTTGAGGTCGGGGCGGCGGGGCAGCAGCTGGGCGAGGTAGCCCAGGATGAAGTCGATGTTGAGGCTGCGCTCGTGGGCCTCGTCGATGATGATCGTGTCGTACTGGCGCAGTTCCCGGTCGGTCTGGATCTCGGCCAGCATGATGCCGTCCGTCATCAGCTTGACCAGCGTGCCGTCGCCCACCTGGTCGGTGAACCGGACCTTCCAGCCGACCGCCCCGCCCAGCGGGGTGTGCAGCTCCTCCGCCACGCGCTCGGCCACCGTGCGGGCGGCGATCCGGCGCGGCTGGGTGTGGCCGATCAGGCCGCGGACGCCACGGCCCAGCTCCAGGCAGATCTTGGGGATCTGCGTCGTCTTCCCGGAGCCGGTCTCACCGGCGACGATCACGACCTGGTGGTCGCGGATCGCCTCCAGGATGTCGTCCTTCTTCCGGCTGACCGGCAGCTGCTCGGGGTAGCTGATCCGGGGTATGGCCGTGCGCCGCGCCTCGACCTTCAGCGCGGCCTGGTCGATCTCCGCCCCGATCTCGGTCAGCACGGCAGAGCGGGCCTCGGGCTTGCGGATGCGGCGTGCGCCGTCCAGGCGACGGCCGAGGCGGTGCGCGTCGCGCAGGGTGAGCTCGGCCAGCCGGGCGCCGAGCTCGCCGAATGCGGGGGAGGGGGGCTGCGTAGACATACGCGTTCCAGCATCGCATCCGCCGCACCCCACGGGCGAACGCATTACGCCGGGTGTTCCGCCGTCCCGCGGGGCCCGGGCCGGGCCGTGGTGCGGGGGCCCGCTGCGGGCGGGACGGTGGCGTTCGTCACGGCGCCGGCGCCGGCGCCGCGGTGCGACTGGCCGCCGGACGGCGTCAGTTGCCGCCGGCCACCGGGAGGGCCGGCCGGGGTGGCCGGCCGGGAGGGACGCGATCCTCACCGGCAACGCGAAACCCCCGCCGAGGATCTCGACGGGGGTTGCTGGTGGCTGGGGCCGGGGTCGAACCGGCGACCTATCGCTTTTCAGGCGATCGCTCGTACCAACTGAGCTACCCAGCCAGCGCGGTCCTGACGGGATTTGAACCCGCGGCCTCCACCTTGACAGGGTGGCGAGCACTCCAAACTGCTCCACAGGACCTTGCTTTGCGCTCTGCGCGAGAGACAGTCTCCCACACGTTTGTGCGTGCTCCCAACGGGATTCCGCCGCGCTGTGCGAGGGACGGATCGCCGGTGACGGGGCTTCCGGTCGGTGATTCTCGGTGACCGGTCGGACACGCACTGGCGGGCCGATCTCGCTGGACCAGCGTATCAGACCCCGGGTGCCGCCACGCACGTGTGACCTGCGGGGCAGCGAGGACGGGACGCCGGACCGGTCGCGCTGCCCGGGCCCGGAAAACACAGAAGGCAGCGCCGCCGGTGAACCGGCCGCACTGCCAACGCGCATCGTCTGCGGGACGACGCAGACGTATGTGCCCCCAACGGGATTCGAACCCGTGCTACCGCCTTGAAAGGGCGGCGTCCTGGGCCACTAGACGATGAGGGCTGGGTGGCCCGCCGGGCGGATCTTCGGCACCGTCGGGACGCGTCAGCAGCATATGGGATGCGGCGGAGGATCGCCAAAACGGTTTACGGGCTGCTCGTCGCCGTGCCGGAGGGACTGCCGGACGGCGTTCCGGAGGGCGTTCCGACGGGGGAGAGGGAGGGGGCCGGGGCGCGGCCCGGCTCCACCTCCTCCGGGAGGTGGCGGGAGACCTCGGCGGTGGACAGGCCGAGCCCGCCGAGGGTGATCTCGTCCCAGGCCTGCAGTGCGTGGGTGTCCTGGTCCAGGTAGAGGACGGAGGCCTCCACCTTCTGGGGGGTGTCGCCCTCGACGGCGCGCAGCCCGCCGCCGCCGGTCGTGCCCTGCACCATCAGCCGGCTGCCCTCCTCGAGCACGTCGACGGCCCGGGTGTGCGTGTGCCCGGCGAGGATCAGCGGGACCAGGCCGTCGGTCTGGGCGGCGGCGATCGGGTTGTGGGCGATCGCGATGTCGACCTTGGAACCCGTGGCGTTCTGCGCGCGGACGGCGTCGGCCAGCTTCTGCCCGGCCAGCCGCTCCGAGGGGTCGCCGGCCGCCTCGACCGAGCGGTCCGGGGTGAACTGCGGGTCGCCGATGCCCGCGATGCGCAGCCCCTTGACCACCACCGAGCGGCCGTCGTCGACGACGTGGGCGTTGGCGCGCTCCGCGACCGCGCGCTGGCTGTCCATGGAGTCGTGGTTCCCGCGGACGAAGACGTAGGGCGCGCCGAGGTCGGGGATGGCGGAGGTGAAGCCGTTCTCGGCGGTGGTGCCGTGGTCCATCAGGTCGCCGGTGTCGACGATCACGTCGATCTTGTACTCGGCGACGACGGACTCGATGACCTGCCAGGCCACCGGGTTGAGGTGGATGTCCGAGACGTGCAGCACCCGCAGCGTGGTCGGGTCCGGGTTGTAGGCGGGCAGCGTGGACGTCGCGTCGTACAGCCGGGTCATGTTCGTCACCAGGCGGGCGAGTTCCTGCTGGTAGATGTCGAAGTCGCTGACGATGCTGCGCGCGTTGCCGACGACCGAGGGGGCGCTGCTCAGCAGGCCGGAGAAGCGGGGTTCCAGGACGCTGCGCGGGTTCCAGGTGCCGTACGCGGTGCCCGCGCAGGCCACCAGCACCGCGAGGGACAGCCCGCCGGCGGCGAGGGCCCGGCGCGGCCTGCGGTAGACGGCGAGGCCGAGGGCGGTGGCGCCGGTCAGCGCGGCCACCGAGGAGCGCAGCGCGAGTTCGGCCGTGCTGTGCCGCACGTCGGCGGTGACCTCGCTCTGCAGTCCGCTGATCCGCTCCGGGTGCCGTACGAGGGTCCGGGCCCGGTTGGGGTCGAGGGTGTCGACGTCCACGACCAGGCGCAGCGGGCCGTCGTGGCTGTCCAGCCGCAGGGCGCCCAGCGGGGAGACGTTGACCTGGGTGTCCCCGGTCCAGGACGGGTGCAGCGACATCCGGGTGTTCATCGGGCCGACCGGTTCCTCGATGCTGCCCAGCACCACCAGGCCGAGCCAGCCGCCCACCAGCGTCACCGCCAGCAGCCCGAGCGCGGCCAGGTACGGCCGGGCGGGAGGGACGGCGAGCGAGGGGGCGGGCGGTACGGCCGTGCGGCGGCGGCGCCACAGGTCACGGATACGGGGCACACGAGATCGAACGCGGACCATTGCCGACGTATGCCCCGGGCCGTCGCGAGACATGCGCCGCCGGGGCGGAGTCCCCCGCCCGCCCGGCGGGGTGACCGCTGATCAGCCCCAGCCGAGTTCGTGCAGGCGCTCGTCCTCGATGCCGAAGTGGTGCGCCACCTCGTGGACGACGGTCGTGGCGACCTCCTCCACGATCTCCTCCTTCGTGGCGCACATGCGCAGGGTCGGGCCGCGGTAGATCGTGATCCGGTCCGGCAGGACGCCGGCGTACCACTCCCCGCGCTCGGTCAGCGGCGTCCCCTCGTACAGGCCCAGCAGTTCCGGATCGGCGGGGTCGGGTTCGTCCTCGACGAACACCGCCACGTTGTCCATGACGCGGGCCAGCTCCGGCGGGATCCGGTCCAGCGCGTCGCTGACCAGTTCCTCGAACGCTTCGCGTGACATCTCCAGCACACCGCCATTGTCCGCGACGGACGGCCGTTCGGGCAGCGTCCGACGCGGATCGCCTCGCCGGATCGTGCTGCCGGACCGCGCCGCCGGAGCCCGCCAAGGGCGCGCGGGGCGGGAGCCGTTCGGCGGCCCGTGCCGGGGCGGGCCGTGCGCGGTGCGGCCGGGCTCGCGCCCGTACGGGCGTGTCCCCGAGGGCCGCGGGCCCGTTGGGCAGCGCGGAACCCGGTCCCGCGACGACCACCCGCCGGACCCACCGCACCGCCGGACCCATCCGTCCCGCCAGATCCACCAGAGGTGCTCCCGTGACCCCTGCCACCGCCCGTGCGCGTACGGCGGCCGTGCTGCTCCTGCCCGTGCTCGCCCTGGGCTCCGTGACCGGCTGCGTCAGCGTGGGCGGCGCGGGCGGCGACGCCCAGCCGAAGGGCGCCTCCTCCGGTGTCGCCGGGAAGGCCGGCGGGACCGGGGACAGCTGGCAGGACGGCGGGATGGTGCTGCCCGGCGGCGGCCCGGGCGGGGTGGAGGGCCGGCCCGGGGCGCTCGCGCCGGGTGCCGGTTCGCCCTCGGTGTCGGCTCAGGAGTCGGTGCCGGGGCCGACCCAGGGCCCGGGCCGCTCCCACAGCGCGAAACCCTCGGGGCGCCCTTCGTCCTCGGGGCGGCCCTCGCATTCCGCGCCGCCGTCGGACCGGCCGTCGGCGACGTCCTCGCCCGGCGACAGCTCCCCGCCGCCGTCCGGGGACGGCTCGCCCCAGCCGTCGCCGTCCAGCGCGCCCTCGGTGAACGGCGCCGCGGGGGGAGCGGGAGGGAGGTGAGCATGAGGGACCCGGGGGACCGAATTGGCCAAAGCGGTCTCGTATGCGTATGCTGGTAGATCGTTTGATCCCACTGCCCGGCGCCGAACCGAAGCGCGCCGCGTTGGCGCGTTCCTTTTCTCCTGTGGCTGACCGCATCGAGGCGGTTGTAAGCAACCTCCGGAGCTGGCGCGTGCCGAAATCTCCGAGAGGTTTTAGCTTCAGCATGTCTATTGACACTGCCGACCGTTCCGCCATGCCCATCGACACCGACGGCGCCGACGAGGCCGTCACCGAGGAGCACACCGCTCCCGAGACCCCCAGCGTGACCTTCGGCGACCTGGGTCTGCCCGAGGCGATCGTCCGCAAGCTGGCGCAGAACGGGGTCACCACCCCCTTCCCGATCCAGGCGGCGACGATCCCCGACGCCCTGGCCGGCAGCGACATCCTCGGCCGCGGCCGCACCGGCTCCGGCAAGACCCTCTCCTTCGGTCTGCCGCTGCTCACCTCCCTGGCCGACGGCCACACCGAGCGGAAGCGCCCGCGCGGCGTGATCCTCACCCCGACCCGCGAGCTGGCGATGCAGGTCGCGGACGCGCTGCAGCCGTACGGCGACGTGCTCGGCCTGAAGATGAAGGTCGTCTGCGGCGGCACCTCCATGCAGAACCAGATCTACGCCCTGGAGCGCGGCGTCGACATCCTCGTCGCCACCCCGGGCCGGCTGCGCGACCTGATCGAGCGCGGCGCCTGCTCGCTGGACCAGGTGCGGATCGCCGTCCTCGACGAGGCCGACCAGATGGCTGACATGGGCTTCCTGCCCGAGGTCACCGAGATCCTCGACCTGATCCCGCAGGGCGGCCAGCGGCTGCTGTTCTCCGCCACGCTGGAGAACGAGATCGACACCCTGGTCAAGCGGTACCTGAAGGACCCGATCACGCACGAGGTCGACCCCTCGGCGGGCGCGGTCACCACGATGACCCACCACGTCCTGGTCGTGAAGCCCAAGGACAAGGCCCCGGTCACCGCCGCCATCGCCGCCCGCAAGGGCCGCACCATCATCTTCGTCCGCACCCAGATGGGTGCCGACCGCGTCGCCGAGCAGCTGCGCGACGCGGGCGTCAAGGCCGACGCCCTGCACGGCGGCATGACCCAGGGCGCCCGCACCCGGACGCTGGCCGACTTCAAGGACGGTTACGTCAACGTCCTCGTCGCCACCGACGTCGCGGCGCGCGGCATCCACGTGGACGGCATCGACCTGGTCCTCAACGTGGACCCGGCCGGCGACCACAAGGACTACCTGCACCGTTCGGGCCGTACCGCCCGCGCGGGCCAGTCCGGCACGGTCGTCTCGCTCGCCCTGCCGCACCAGCGCAAGCAGATCTTCCGGCTGATGGAGGACGCGGGCGTCGACGCCTCGCGCCACGTCGTCGGCGGGGCCGGGGCGTTCGACGAGGACGTCGCCAAGATCACCGGCGCCCGGTCGCTGACCGAGGTGCAGGCGGACGCGGCCGGCAACGCCGCGCAGCAGGCCGAGCGCGAGGTCGCCGACCTCACCAAGTCCCTGGAGCGCGCGCAGCGCCGGGCCGCCGAGCTGCGCGAGGAGGCCGACCGCCTCACCGCGCGTGCCGCCCGTGAGCGCGGCGAGGACCCGGAGGCCGCCGTGGCCGCCGCCCAGGCCGAGGCCGCCGAGGCGGTCGCCGCCGCGGCGACCGTGCCCGCGCCGGCCGCGGAGGCGTCCGCGCCGGAGCAGCGCACCTTCCAGCGCCGCGACGACCGGGGCAACTACGAGCGCCGTCGTGACGACCGCCCGTCCTTCCGGGACCGCGGTGAGCGCGGTGACCGTGGCGACCGCGGGTACGAGCGCCGTGACGAGCGTCCGTCGTTCAACCGCGACCGTCGCGACGACCGCCCCTCCTTCAACCGGGACCGCCGTGACGACCGCCCGTCGTACAACCGCGACCGCCGTGACGACCGCCCGTCGTTCAACCGGGACCGTCGCGACGAGCGCCCCTCGTTCAACCGCGACCGTGACCGTGACCGCGGCTTCGACCGTCGTGACGACCGCCCGGCGCGTTCCTACGACCGCCGTGACGACCGCCCGGCGCGCCCGCACGAGTCCCGCGACCGCCACTTCGGTGGCGACCGCCCCGTCAACCGGGACCGCCGCGACGACCGCCCGGCGTTCAACCGTGACCGCGACGCCAACGACCGCCGCCCGTACGGCCGTCGTGACGACCACCGCCCCAGCGGCGGCGGCTTCGACCGCCGCACGGACAAGCCGCGCTGGAAGCGCAACGGCTGACGCCCGCTGAACAGTTGAACGACCCGGAGCCCGGCAGCACTTCGCTGCCGGGCTCCGGTCGTCCCTCAGCCCGCCGCACGCCGGGCCGGGGTGTCCGTTCCGGCCAACGGGTTCCCTGTGACCCCGGTCACGGGAGTTTCCGTCCACTTCCGGACAGGACGTGACGCATGCCGTGCCCTCCGCGGGGGAATCGCTGGGGGCATGACAATTCCAAAAGAACCGGGTGAGGCCGCGGGGCCCCCGGGCACGGTCTCCGACGAGGAACGCCTCCGCCAACTCGGCTACACCCAGGTGCTGGCCCGCCGGATGTCCGCGTTCTCCAACTTCGCGGTCTCCTTCACCATCATCTCGGTCCTCTCCGGCTGCCTGACCCTCTACGCGTTCGGCATGAACACCGGCGGCCCCGCGGTGATCACCTGGGGCTGGCTGGCCGTCGGTCTCATGACGCTGGTCGTCGGTCTGGCGATGGCCGAGATCTGCTCCTCGTACCCCACCTCCGCCGGCCTGTACTACTGGGCCCACCGGCTCGCCCCGCCGCGCAGTGCCGCCGCCTGGGCCTGGTTCGCGGGCTGGTTCAACGTGCTCGGCCAGGTCGCCGTCACCGCCGGCATCGACTTCGGCGCCGCCAGCTTCCTCAACGCCTACCTGGACCTGCAGTTCGGCTTCAGCAGCACCCCGGGTCACACGATCGTGCTCTTCGCGGCGATCCTGGTGCTGCACGGACTGCTCAACACCTTCGGCGTCCGCATCGTCGCGCTCCTCAACGACATCAGCGTCTGGTGGCACGTGCTCGGCGTCGGCCTGATCGTCGGCGCGTTCGCGTTCGTTCCGGACCGGCACCAGTCGACGTCGTTCGTCTTCACCCACTTCGTCAACAACACCGGCTGGGGCAGCAGCTTCTACGTGGTCCTGCTCGGCCTGCTGATGGCGCAGTACACCTTCACCGGCTACGACGCCTCCGCGCACATGACCGAGGAGACCCACGACGCCGCCACCGCCGGGCCGCGCGGCATCGTCCGCTCCATCTGGATCTCCTGGATCGCCGGCTTCGTGCTGCTGCTCGGCTTCACGTACGCGATCCGCTCCTACGACGAGGTCCTCGACACGCCGACCGGCGTCCCCCCGGCGCAGATCCTCATCGACGGCCTCGGCGACGTCGGCGGCAAGCTCCTGCTGCTCGTCGTCATCGGCGCCCAGCTCTTTTGCGGGATGGCCTCCGTCACCGCCAACAGCCGCATGATCTACGCCTTCTCGCGGGACGGGGCGCTGCCCCTCTCCTCGGTCTGGCACCGCATCAACCCGCGCACCAAGACCCCCACCAACGCCGTCTGGCTGGCCGCGCTGGGCGCGCTCGTCCTCGGCCTGCCGTACCTGATCAACCTGACCGCGTACGCCGCCGTGACCTCCATCGCGGTCATCGGCCTCTACATCGCGTACGTCATCCCGACCTTCCTGCGGCTGGGCAAGGGCGACGACTTCGAGCGCGGCCCCTGGCACCTCGGCCGCTGGTCCCGCCCGATCGGGGTGGTCGCCGTGTCCTGGGTCGTCTTCATCACCGTGCTCTTCATGCTGCCCCAGGTGAGCCCGGTCACGGTCGACACGTTCAACTACGCGCCGATCGCCGTCCTGGTCGTCCTCGGCTTCGCGGCGACGTGGTGGTTCGTCTCCGCCCGCCACTGGTTCCTCCGCGACCGGGGTCCCGCCTCCGCCGAGGTCCCCGCACCCGCCCCGGCCGACACCCCCGGCTGACCGGTCCCGCCCGCCCGCCGGCGCCGGCCGCGCCGCACGGGCCGAATGCGCTCGGAGCCACGGCCGCCGTCCGGCTATGCTGCGGGGTGCGGGCCGTTAGCTCAATTGGCAGAGCAGTGGACTTTTAATCCATTGGTTGTGGGTTCGAGTCCCACACGGCCTACCCGCAGGCGGTTGGTCTCGCCACCGCTGTCCTGCGTGAATGCGGCCCCACCGGTCTCGACCGATGGGGCCGCAGCCCGTTCCCCGGCCTCGAAGATCGAGAGCCGGCCCGCTGCCGGCCCGAAGTGCCGACGATCACGTCTTGTCCAACTCGCTTCACCCAGGACATGGGTGAGCCCCCACCGCGGGGGACGGTGGGGGCTCGACCGTCACCGTTTGCGACTCCGCCGGGAAGCGTCGCAACCTGGGAGTGCGACCCCGTCAAAGCGGAACGAGATTCAGCCCTCACCCGGGCGGGGCCGCTCATGCGCCCGCCCGGCCGTCCAGGGCCATCTTCGGCTGGGCGGCCTCACGGACGCGGCCCCGTCGATCCTGCCGCACACAGACGACGGGGCCGCTTGGCGCAGGGAAGGGCCCCGCGTCGCCAGCGGGGCCCGTGCTGTGAGCTGACAGCGGCACGAGCGTATGCGCGCGCAGGCGTCACCGGGGAGCGACGCGCCACAAAGCGCCGGAGTGGCGCGCCCGTCACCCGGCTGCTCGGTTCGACTGGTAGTCGCTGCATCGGTCGGGGCACGCTGGACGGCGCGCTTGTGGTCGTCCACCCCCCGAGACACCGCGAGCAAGAGAAGGGCCCCTGTCGCGGCGAAGCGACGGAGGCCCTTCTCATTTCGACCGCTCATCGGAGGCGGTCTGGACGACCATCCGACTCACAGCCTCAGAGTGCGCGTGCGCCATCCAAGACCGGCACGCATCCTGAGACAGCGGTCCCGCCCAGGGCACTCCCGCCCGCCCCGTGGCGGGACCGTCCGGCTAGCTTCCGCTCTCTGGCTGGTGGTGGGGCCTCGCCAGGACCTGGCCGCAGGCGCATGCTGGAGGTGTGGCCCTGTCCACCGCTTGCCCGAAAGCTGCCCCCAAGGGCAGGGCCGCACATGCGCCCGCCCGGCCATGCGAGATGGTCCACGCGGCTGGCCGGACGGGCTCGCAGTCGTGGTCCTGCCGAACGTCCTCCCCCTCATCTCGGCGGGACCGCCCAAGCGTCCGCCCGGCTGGTCGTGTGTGTAATCCGTGAGGCCCGGGCCTCAGTCGGGCGGGCTCCAGACATGGGGAGCGCCAGCCATTGTCATGCTCACGGGTTGCCCGTCGCCCCCGCCCGGGAAGTGTGTACAGAGCAGTCATCGACAGGGGAGGGCTAGTGACCGACGAGCAGAAGATCCGCGCCGCGGCATTACAGGCGGCGGCCACGGCCATGGCTGGCACCCGAGCCAAGGACGACAAGGAATCGCCCACCATCTACGCCAATCGCGTCAAGACCCTCGCCAAGGCTTTCGAGCCGTACATCAAGGGAAGGGCCTAAGCGAGGGGCCGCTCAGGCATGACGAAGCCCCCACCGCCGGGGTGCGGTGGGGGCCCAAGCCGTCGACCTCCCGAGTCGCTTCGCCGTCGGAGGCCGGCGGCAGCTCTACAGGGAGTACATGCGTGGACGCGCGGTGCCCTCCCGGCGTCGGCACGCCCTGGTGTCTGCGCACAGGACGAAGATGCCGCCCGGGCCGGAGCCGGACTCAACCGCGTAGGACCGGCCGTCCTCGGTCGTCTTCTGGCAGCGGGCGCAGGTGCCGGAGACTCGCCCCTCAGGGGCCGCGCTTCCGCGACCGCAGCCGCTCGCCGGCGGGGCGCCCGTCACCCGTATGCCGCGCCCCCGTCCGGAGTGGTTCCGGACGGGGGCCCGTGGTGTTCTTGGAGGCCCGGCGGCGTGGTCAGGCGCCGCAGAACTTCAGGCTCTTCAGGGCGTCGTTGATGGCCTTGCCCTGGGCCTCGGTGAGCTCGTTGCCGTGGTACGTGAAGCGCCGGCTCGCCTCGGCGTCCGCCTGCGGGTCGTTGCTGTTGATGGCCGCGCACTGCTGGCGGGCGGCCTCGACGGCCTTGTCGGGGTCCTTGGCGAAGTCGGGGTTGATGGCCTGCAGGGCCGCGATGAGGGCGGTCCGCTCGGCTCCCGTGGGAGCGGACGGGATGCCGCTGGCGGTCAGGGCGTCGCCCTGGTCGGTCAGGGTGTGGTCCTCGTCCGTCTGGTCGGTCTTGGCCACCGGGGACTGCGAGGACGCGGCGGTCTCGGGTGCGGTGGCGGTGGTGTCGGCGGAGGAGCCGCATCCGCTGAGGGTCAGGCCGGTGACGGCGATCAGCAGGGCGGTTGCGGCGATGTGAGTGCGCATGCCGGGATTATTACGGTTCGCCCCGCCTTATGTGGCGGAGGCGGTACGCGGCACGGGTGTGACAGCCGCGCGGCCCGCCCGGATGGGTGTGCCGCCGCGCGACGTACGGCCACCGGACCCAAGTCGTCCGCCCCGGAGCGGGGATGACGGGCCGCCACCGCCGGCCGCCGCTACGCCGGGTTCGTGCCCCGTCGGCGGGCCTCGTCGGGGATGGGGAGTTCGAACCAGACGACCTTGCCGGTGCCCAGGCGGCGGGCACCCCAGTGGGCGGCGAGGAGGTCGACGACGTACAGGCCGCGGCCGTTCTCCTCCTCCGCTCCGGCCCGGCGCACCCGGGGGACCAGGGGCGAGTCGTCGCCGACCTCGCAGCGCAGCACGTCGGTGCGGAGCAGGCGCAGGGTGATGGGGCGGGAGGCGAAGCGGACGGCGTTGGTGACCACCTCGCTGACGAGCAGTTCGGTCGTCTCCAGCATCGGGTCCAGGCCCCAGCGGTGCAGGGCGCGGCGGGTCAGCCGGCGCGCCCGGCAGGCGGTCTCGGGCTGCGGGGCGAGGTACCAGTAGGCGACGCTGTGCGTGGGGAAGCCGTCGAAGCGGGCGGCGAGCAGGGCGATGTCGTCGTCGCGGGAACCCCCGGGCCCGAGGTCGCCGAGCGCCTGGTCGCACAGCGCCTCCAGGGGCGGCGGGACGAGGTCGCGGCCGGGGGTCTGGACGCGGGCGAGCAGGTTCTCGACCCCGGTCCAGATGTCGTGGCCGCGGGACTCCACCAGGCCGTCGGTGTAGAGGAACAGCGTGGCCCCGGTGGGCGCGGGCATCTCCACCGTCTCGAAGTCGACCCCGCCGACGCCGATCGGCGCGCCCGCGGGCACGGGCAGCACCTCGCCCTTGCCGCCGGGGAGCAGGACGACCGGCGGCAGATGGCCGGCGTTGGCGATCAGCAGCCGGTGCGAGATGGGGTCGTAGACCGCGTACAGGCAGGTGGCGATGTGCTCGATGCCCAGGCGCTGCGCCTGTTCGTCGAGGTGGTGCAGGACCTCGTCCGGCGGCAGGTCGAGCCCGGCGAGGGCCTGCACGCTGGTGCGCAGCTGGCCCATGATCGCGGCGGAGGTCATCGAGTGGCCCATCACGTCGCCGACGACGAGCGCGACGCGGCTGCCGGGCAGCGGGATGGCGTCGTACCAGTCGCCGCCCACCCGCGCGGTCTCCGAGGCGGGCAGGTAGCGGCTGGCCAGCCGCACCCCGGTGGGCTCGGGGAGGGAGGCCGGGAGCATGGTGCGCTGCAGCGCGTCGGCGACGGACGCCTCGTGCCCGTACATCAGCGCCTTGTGGGCGCCGAGCGCGGTGTGGGTCGCCAGTTGCGAGGCGACCAGCAGGTCGTCGGCGGTGAAGGGGGGCCGCTCCGGGCGGCGCAGCAGGGTGAGGGTGCCCATGAGGCGGTTGCGGCCGTGCAGCGGGGCGATGATCAGACGGCGGCCGGGCGGCAGCGTCCCGGGCGGGCCGGCCACCGGGCCGAGCAGCTCCCTGACGGCGGGGGCGATGCCCGGGGCGTCGCCGAAGACCGGGCGGCCCTCCCTCAGCAGCCGGGTGAGCCGGCCGGTGGTGCTGAGCCGTACGCACTCCGACACCCCGTTCCGGCCCGGGCGGTTGACGCACCGCAGCGCGATCTGCGGCGGCTCCGGCGCCGCGGCCTCCGCGTCCGGCGACGGCAGCGGCGGGCACGGCGGGTGCGCCGGGGGCGGCCGCTCCGGGGTGCGCCGCCCTGTGGGGTGCAGGTGCAGGACCACGGCGTCCGCCGGGTCCGGGCCGCCCTCCAGCCCCTCCCCGGTCAGCAAGGGATCGTGCAGATGGACGAAGATCACGTCGGCGAAGGCGGGTACGGCCGCCGCGTCCAGCTCGCGCAGCGTCTCATCCAGGTCCATGCCGGCGGCGATGCGCCGGGTCGCCGCGTCGAGGTAGCGCAGCCGGTCGGTCTGCGGCTGCCCGGGCGCGCGCGGCGCCTCCGCGTCGCGGGGCCAGGTGGTGGGCCGCTCGGGCGGTTCCGCCCCGCCCCCGGCCGGGCCGGGGTCCTCGCCGGGGGTGCGGTGCGGCGCCACGTCCCGGTCCCGTCCCGACTCAGCCGATCCGCCGGCAGCACAGGAAGACCTGTTCCTCCGGCGGTACGTCGCTGAAGGCCGGGGCGTAGGTGTACGAGAACTCCTTGACGATCTCGAAGCCGCCCGACTCGATGACGTGCAGCAACTCCTCCCGGAGGTAGCCGGAGACGCGGATGGTGCAGCCGAGGAACGGGATGGAGAAGTCGTCCACGTCGGCCTCCACCATCGACAGGGCGAACAGCCCGCCCGGGAGCAGGAGATGGTGGATCGTGCGGAGGGCGTGCGGGATCTCGGCGCGCGGCAGCATCAGCAGGGAGAAGAAGGCCGCGACGGCGTCGAAGCGGCCGAGCGCGACCGGGCCGCCGGGGTACAGGTCGGCGACGTCCAGCTGGTGGAAGGTGGCGTCCGGGACGTACGTACGGGCGAGTTCGATCATGCCCTCGGAGAGGTCGACGCCGACGACGTCGAACGCCGCGTCGCTGAGCTGCCGGGCGGTCGGGAGTCCGGTGCCGCAGCCGAGGTCCAGCACCCGGGACCCTGGCGGCAGGGTGTCCACGAGCCACAGTCCGGCGGAGAACTGCCCCTCCTTGTGCGGGAACGCCTCGTCGTAACGGTCACCGATGGCGTCGAAGGCCTCGGCCTGGCCGCTCCGGTCAGGCCGGCCGCTCTGGTAACCACGCCAGACGGTCCTGTCGATCACGAAGACATCCCTTTCGTGCCCCCCTCCAATTATCCCGTGGAGTCCTTCCGACGCCTCTCGATGACAGCCGTCCCTCTGGCCACGGGGAACACGGCAGTCATGCGGGGCACCAGGGTCACCCGGGGCGTCCGGGTCGTCTCTCTCCGTGCGCGGGCGGGGCCGCCGTGGCCCCCGTTACGGACGGGGCGCGTGCGCCGGGGTGTTCCGCGCCCGTATCGTGGGGCCACCGCGAGCACGCCGGCCCGGGGCCGCTCCGCCGCGCGTACGCCGCCGACGCCCACCGCACTTGCCAGGAACCGGACCTCATATGACCGCACCCTCCTTGCACAGCACCGCCGACATCGCCTCACTCCCCGCGGAGGCGCGCGACGACCTGCGCGCCTACGCGGAGCTCGGCGGCTTCACGCTGACGACCGACACCCACGCCTGGTACGCCGCCGCGGACACCGTCGCCGGCCCCGAGGAGGCCCGCGCCGCCTCCACCGTCCTCGCGGAACTGCGCGGCCGTGACCTGCCCGCGCTGCGCGCCACCGCGCTCCGCCTGGAGGAGGCCGAGGCCCTGGGCATCGACGCCCCCCGGACGGTGGCCGAGAGCGGCCGGGCCGTGTCCCTGCTGCTGCGGGTACGGCTGACGCTGCGCACGTTGAACGCCGACGTGTACGACGTGGCCGAGGGCGAGCTGGACGAGTACGTCGCCGCCACCGCGAGCGGCGCCTGGCGCCGGGACCGCGGCGTGAAGGTCACCTGGCTGCGCCGCAGGTCGCTGCGCGGACGCGTCCGCGGGCTGGCCACCGGACGGCCGCGGCGCGACGCCGTGCACACCGCCCTGGCCTCCGCGGCCGTCGAGCGCAACGACTGGGCCGCCCTCGGCGGCACCGGCCGCCCGGCCGTCCCCACCGACGCGGACTTCCTCGACGACGCCTCCCGCGCCGCCGAGGCCGCCGGCACCGGGCTCACCGAACTGGGCCGCCTCCTGCGGCCCGAGGCCGCGCTGGACACCCTCCCCTTCGCCGAGCTCGCGGAGCTCCTCGACCGCCTCGCCGCGGACGAGGGCACGCTGTACCGGCTGCCCAACCTCAAGGCCACCCGGGCCCGGCTGGAGGAGCAGGGCCTCGGCGCGGTGCTCGCGGAGCTGACGGAGCGCCGGGCGGACACGGCCGAGGTCGTCGCGCTGCTGGGCGAGGCGGAGACCCCGGAGGCACCGGTCGCGGAGACGCCGGTCGTCCCCGAGCCGCGCACGACGGCGGAGGGGGACGCGGAGCCGGAAGCGGAGTCCGCGGCCGAGGCGGAAGCCGTCGAGCCCGAGCCGGTCGTGGAGCCGGAGGAGCCTGCGGCCGAGGCCGTTCCCGCTGAGGCGGAGGCTGTGGTGGCTGAGGTTGCCGCACCTGCTGCTGAGCCGGAGCCGGAGCCGGTTGTCGAGGCGGAGACCCCCGTGGAGTCCGAGGCGGTCGCGGAGGCGGTTGCCGAGGAGGTCGTCCAGGCGGAGTCCGTGCAGGAACCGGCGGTTGAGGCCGAGCCCGAGCCGGTCGTGGAGCCGGAGGCAGTTTCTGCGGAGGCCGAGGCCTCCGTCGCGGAGACTGCGCACGAGCCCGCGGAGGCGGTTGCCGAGGAGGTCGTCGAGGCGGAGTCCGTGCAGGAACCGGCCGTTGAGGCCGAGGCCGTTCCTGCTGAGGCGGAGGCTGTGGTGGCTGAGGTTCCCGCACCTGCTGCCGAGTCCGAGCCGGTTGTCGAGGCGGAGGCCCCGGTCGAGTCTGAG